>CAMBWV010000098.1 GCA_945871755.1 uncultured Bacteroidales bacterium | reverse complement strand
CCTTCTGTTTGGTGATTTCGGCTGGTTTCTGCTTCGTGAGCGGCAGTTCGTGGATGCGCCAAGTCTGTTCAATGTCCCAGTTGGCCCTTACCTCGATGGCCGAAGGGAAGTAGAACACCTCCTCGGGCTGGAGGCGCTGGGCGTAGTCGCCCGTGTCCCATTGGCCATTACCATTGCGGTCGTGGAAGAGGCGGATGTAGTATTTGCCAGGCTTGAGGAAGAAGAAATCGGCGCGTCCGTTGCGGATGTGCTCGCAGCGCAGGGGTTCGTTGTCCTTTTGCATGAGCTCGACAATGGCCGTTGTGTCCGCGTCGGGCAGGAGGAGGAAGAGCGAGCCCAGTTCCTCGGTGCGCTGAACGGCAAAGTCGAACTTGAGAGGCGGCGTTGTACGTCCCGAGAGGCCCGTGACGGCAGCCGAATCTACGGTCAGTTTGTACTTCTGCCCCGTGCGCCATTCGCCACTCAAATTAAAATGGAGCGACCCTGGCCCAGCGCTTTCGATGAGGAAGGGAGCGGGCTCGTAGGTGGAGTCGCGCAAGAGTTCGAGGTGGAAGACCGCTGTGTCCATCCGCGTGATGGGTTCTTCGAAACCAAAGTCAATGTTCTGGTCGGGCGTGATGCGCGAGGGCGAGGGACCAATAAACATGAGATGCTTGACGGGCGGAATCTCGTCCGAGTAGTCGCCGCGCTTGTGTCGCTTCTCGCGACGCTTCTCCCACCGCTCCATCTCCTCCTGTTCGGCTTTCAGTCGCTTGGCCAGGGTTTGTCGGGGCACCAACTCCAGCGTGTCGGCTCGGAGCATGTCGCAGGCGAGCGAATCGTCCCACGCCTCGTAGGTATAGACCAGCCGCAGCGTGT
Source organism: uncultured Bacteroidales bacterium (assembly GCA_945871755.1). Lineage (GTDB taxonomy): Bacteria > Bacteroidota > Bacteroidia > Bacteroidales > Bacteroidaceae > Alloprevotella. Next base: position 4,545 of record CAMBWV010000098.1, on the reverse strand, counting down.
CGGGCTCGGCAAAACGGTCGAAGGATTTCAGCCAATAGGTGATGGTGTCGCCCTGCGGACTGCGCTGCTCGAGGAAAGCGTCGGTGGCATCGAAATTGAGGCCCTCGACAGTGGGCACATGGCCCGAGCGGGAAGGAGCCGTGAAGAAGGCGCGCCAATATTCGGGCAGGACGCGCTCCGTCTTGAGCAGATAGCGCTCCGAGCGCACCTCGTCGAACGCCAGCAGCACGATGTCGTCGGGCAGATAGTGGGTGAAGGGCACGGCGCGGATGGTGTCGTAGTGAATCGTATCGGTCCAGAGCGTATCGTAGCGCGTATCGGGAAAGGAGGAAGGCTCGACCATCCGTGAGGTGAAGGCGGTGCGCTCGCCACGCGCCTTGCGGAAGTCGCCATCCATATCGCCGAGGGCATAGATGCGGTAACTGCCTGGCGCCACGCCTTTGATGCAGAAACGTCCGGCGGCATCGGTGCGGGCCACGCGGTCGAAGGGGCGGGCCGTGAAGGCCGTGTCGGTCGTATCGCGGTGGAGACCTACGAGGATGCCCTTGATGGGCTCGAGGTCGCGCGCAGCCAGCACACAGCCCGACACCTGCATCGTGTCGAGTTGCTGGCCCGTGGAGAAGTAGTAGGTGAAATTGCCCAAGGGATTGCCCTCCGTGGCGTCGGTGATGGCGTCCGAGAAGTCGATGGTGTAGGTCGTGTTGGGCAGGAGCGTATCCACGAGAGCCACAGAAATCTTCTTGCCCAAGACCTTTATTTCGGGCATTTCGATTTGCGGCGGCGAGATGGTAATCTTCTCCGACGCCTGTTCCACCTTGATATACTCGTCGAAGGCTATCGTCACCCGCTTGGTGCGACTGTCGGTCTGTCCGATGGCAGGCGACATGGCTACGATGCGCGGCGGCGTTTCGTCGTAGGGACCGCCGTCGGGGCCACTGCCGGGATTGGCACAGGAGAGAGCCAAGAGGAGGATGAGAAGGAGGGGAAGGATTTTTTGCATGAGCGTCTAGTTGTGGTTGTTGGCCCGCAGGTGCAGGCAGTGCGCGCTGGTTTTGGCCTAGTTGGCCGCCAGCACTTCTTCAATAATATCGCGGTTGTTGGCCAGGCGGGGCACCTTGTGCTGTCCGCCCAGTTTGCCCTTGCTCTTGAGCCAGTCGTTGAACAGGCCAGGCCGTGCGGGCACAATCTCGAGGGCTTGGAGCGTCAGGTCCTTATAGCGTTTGGCCTCGTAGTCGGAGTTGATTTGCTGGAGGGCTTGGTCGAGAATCTGCGCGAAGGCTTGGAGGTCGGCGGGAGCCTTGGCAAACTCAATGACCCATTGGTGGCGGCACTGCCCCTTGGCATCCATAAACACGGGAGCGGCAGTGTATTCCGCCACGACGGCACCCGTCTGTCGGCAAGCCTCCTGCAGGCCCTTCTCGGCGTTATCCACAATCAGCTCCTCGCCAAAGGCATTGATGAAACACTTGGTGCGACCGCTGATGACGAACTTGTAGGGCTGGACGGAGGTGAAGCGCACCGTATCGCCTATCTGATAGCGCCAAAGGCCGCACGAGGTGGAAATGACGATGGCATAGTTGCGCCCAGCCTCTACCTCCCACAGCGGGAGAACGGTTGCGTCGGCGCGGCCCACCTCTTCGAGGGGAATGAACTCGTAGAAAACGCCGTAGTCGAGCATGAGCAGCATCGACAGGTCGGCAGGGTCGCTCTGGAGACCAAAGAAGCCTTCGCTGGCATTGTAGGTTTCCATATAGCGCATACGGGGCGAGCGTATCAACTGCTTGTACTGCTCGCGGTAGGGCGTGAAGGCCACGCCGCCATGAAAGAAAACTTCGAGGTTGGGCCATACCTCGTCCAGCGAAGCGGCGCCCGTGAGTTCCATCACCCGCGTAAGGACCGACATCATCCACGAGGGGACACCGCTGATGTTCGTCACGTTCTGGTGCATGGCTATGCGCGCAATCTGGTCGCGCTTCTCCTCGAAATCGGAAAGCAGGGCCACGCGCTTGGGCGGTGTGCGGACGATATTGACGAGGGGATTGATATTCTCGATGAGGATGGCCGAGAGGTCGCCCACGAGGGAGTGCTGCTGGTTGTAGTTGGGCGCATGGCTACCGCCGAGTATCAGCGCGCGACCGTCAAAGAGGCGGCTGTCGGGATAGTTGCGCAGATAGAGGGCCACGGCATCTGTGCCGCCCGCATAGTGGGTATCCTTGAGACCCTCGGCAGAGACGGGGATGAACTTGCTTTTGTCGTTGGTTGTACCCGAGGATTTGGCGTACCAGCGTACGCGGCCGGGCCAAAGGATGTCGCGCTCGCCGCGGCGCATACGGTCGATATAGGCCTTCAACTCCTCGTAGGTGCAGACGGGCACGGTCCGCGCAAAGTCTTCGTAATTGCGCAGCGACGCATATTTATATAGGTATCCCCACTCTGTGTCGGCAGCACGGCGCAACAGACGTTGCAACACGCTGCGCTGAATGCTTTCGGCATGGGTGGCGTAGCGGTCAATTTGGCGCGCACGGCGACGGAAGAAGGGGGCTATTATTGGGGTTAGGGACATTTGGGAGTTAGGAGTTAGGAGTTAGGAGTTAGGAGTTGCCTTTCAATTAGGAATTAGGAATTAGGAGTATCCTTTCCAATAACCAGACTATCGAGCTAGCAGCCGCAGGCTGCGTTGAAACTAGGGGACGCAGTCCCCGACTGAAACCAGGAAGCCGCAGGCTTCCGTTGAAACTTGAAACTAGGTCGCGAAGCGACCGCATGAAACTAGGAAGCGAAGCGACCAGCGCAGCGACCGCACTAAGGTCGCGCAGCGACCGCCCTCCGCAAGCGTTCAACGCCAACAGAAGCAACTTCCTGTATCACCTCCACCGCCCGATGCGCAGGCACCTGTACTTCCTTGGGGTCTATCAGATAAATAGGCGCGCCTGCGGGCACGTAATGTACGAGGCCCGCTGCGGGATATACATTGAGCGAAGAGCCGATGATGACGAAGATGTCGGCCCGTTCCACCTCGGCGATGGCATCCGTCAGGCGCGGAACGGCCTCGCCAAACCATACAATCCAAGGGCGGAGGAGGCTGCCGTCGCCTGCACGCTCGCCGTGGGCCACCTGTAGGTGGTCGTGGGGCAGGGTGCGAATGAAATGTGGATTATCGGGGTCGCGCGAGGAGCACACCTTCATGAGTTCTCCGTGGAGATGGATGACGTGCGAGGAGCCTGCGCGCTCGTGGAGGTCGTCCACGTTTTGCGTGATGATGCGCACGTCGTAGTCCTGCTCCATCTCGGCCAGGATTTCATGACCGCGGTTGGGCCGGGCCGCCACCAGTTGCTGGCGCAGCCCGTTGTAGAAATCTGTCACAAGGTTGGGGTCTTCCTGCCAACCTTCGGGCGTGGCCACTTTCTCTACGGGATATTGCTCCCAAAGGCCACCAGCATCGCGAAAGGTGCTGAATCCGCTTTCGGCGCTCATACCTGCACCCGTCAATATTACTAATCGCTTCATCTTTTTCTAATGAGGAATGAGGAACAAGTCAAATGAGTGATTGAGAATCAAGACAAATCCTAACCACCATCCTCCCGCAAAATTACCAAAAAACTAGGGAAGTCACTCCTATAATAAAAAGAAAGTTGTAATTTTGCGGCTGATTCGCCTATAGAAAAGGCGATTTGGTCGCTCGCGGCCATGGTTTCAACTAATATTTATAGAACCAACCTTAATCAATGGAACAACTAAGTTACGCCCTGGGTATGGTCATTGGCCAGAACCTCAAGGACATGGGCATTGCCCAATTTGACGACGAAAAGTTTACTACCGCTGTACGCCACATCCTTGCTGACGCCAAGCCCGAAATGACGATGGCCGAGGCACACCAGCAGGTGGCCGCCTATCTCCAGGCCAAAGAGGCCGAGAAGGGAAAGGTGGCCCGCGAAGCCGGTGAGCGCTTCCTGGCCGAGAATGCCAAGAAGGAAGGTGTGGTGGTGCTCCCCAGCGGATTGCAATATCAGGTGCTGACCGCCGCTGAAGGTCGCAAGCCTGCCGCCACGGACCAGGTGAAGTGCCACTACGAAGGCCGACTGACCGATGGCACCGTCTTCGATTCCTCCTACCGCCGCGGCGAGCCCGCCACCTTCCCCCTCAACGGCGTGATTGCGGGTTGGACCGAAGGCCTGCAATTGATGGGCGAAGGCAGCAAGTTCCGCTTCTTCATCCCCTACCACTTGGCCTACGGCGAGCGCGGCGCAGGTGCCTCCATCCCGCCCTATGCCGCCTTGGTATTCGACGTGGAGCTCCTCGAAGTCATCTAATCCCATTCCCCATTGCAATAACCAAAAATACACAATAATAATATCATGAAAAAGATTTTCCTGGCAACACTCGTTGCCTCTGCAGCACTGCTGAGTGCTTGCAATGGCTCTTCCTCTTCCAAGAAGGCAGAGTTCAAAACCAACGCGGACAGCATTGCCTACGCTACTGGTGTGGGATATTGCGCACAGACGATTGGCAATCTCGAAAACCTGAAGCAGGGTCTCCTCCAGAGCG
>CAMBWV010000097.1 GCA_945871755.1 uncultured Bacteroidales bacterium | reverse complement strand
CGCTCCTTCATGGAAAACAAAAACCTACGGCACGATAGCCGCGAATCCATCGCAAGCTAATTTATAGAACCTACCTTAATTCTCTTCGGAGGTGATTGAATTGAGTGCGCAGGGATGCGTCCAAACGATAAGTATCATACTCAAGGATAAATCCACCGAGTATGTCGGGGTTTTCTTCCACCTCAAACTCAAAGTTAATCGGGCTTCCTACCTTCTGCTCTATGATTTTCCGCAAGTGATCCGCGGTGTCGGCACTAATTGCTGCGGGAACAATCAAGCGTCCGCTGACCATCTTCTGGCCTTTGCGGTAAATCTGGATAAAGGACTGAGCGATAAAGGGCATGATTTCGACGCGCCTGTGCGACACTACAAGTTGCACAAACCGCGACAGGGAAACGGGCGCCTTCTCTCCCTTACCAACGGAGGCTGCTAGGAGAATAGCTTCCCGTTTCTCAGATGTGAGCACGGGATTGAGCAAAGTAGGATGTAGCTGCGCCACCTTCTGATAGGAGTTAACGAGGGTGAGCATGGCTTGATAGACAGCCTGCTCGTCGTGATTCTCAGTGGCGAAGGCAAACAACGATTTCGCGTATCGCTTGGCAATGATACCTATATCCATGATGGGGTTTAGGGTAGGTTCTAGGATTAATGTTTGACAGGTAAGGAAACAACGTCTGGACTATCTATCCATTGGCATTGTTACTCCAGAGATTCGGGGCTAGCCCGAAGATTTGGTTATTTGGAAGCCAGGACCTCGTCTAGCATACGCTGGATAAGTTCCTCCTGTTCGCCGTCCTTTTTGAGTTCACGGCGAACCACCTTCTCGGCTATCTGCACGGAGAGTTCGGCAACCGTCGACCGAATATCGCGCAAGGCATTTTCCTTTTCCACAGAAATTTGTGCCTTGGCTTCTTCCAAGAGTTTTTGTCCCTCGGTTTGGGCCTTTTCGCGTGCCTCGCTGACGATTTGATCGCGGGTTGCCATCGCCTCTTTCAGTATCGTAGCCTGCTGCTTGCGGGCTTCGTTCAAGATGGCTTCGCTCTCTACTTTGATATTGGCCAGTTTTTCGTTGGCTTCACGTGCTGACTTCAAGGATTCGTCAATAAAATTCTTTCGTTCCTCCACCATATTTGTAATGACGGGGAAGCCGAATTTGGCCATCAGAAAGAAAACTACCAAGAAAGCCAACAGCATCCAAAACAGCAAACCAAAGTCGGGGCTTAATATGGATGGCAAATTTTGCATATTGGATTAAGGGTCCGTTGATAGATGACGTAAACGATTACATGAAGAGGCAGAGCAGACAAACGATTACTGCGAAAAGAGATACACCCTCTACGAGTGCAGCAGCAATAATCATGTTCATCTTAACCTCACCTGCAGATTCGGGTTGACGAGCGATAGCTTCCATTGCGGCGCTACCAATGCGACCAATACCAAGACCTGCACCGATTGCAGCAATACCTGCGCCAAGAGCAGCACCAAACTTAGCCAAACCTGCGGCTTCTAATAATGCGAGTAAGAACATAATTGTAAGAGTTTTATGGGTTATTATTTAGATTAAATTCTATTCTATTTTGAAAGGGTGAGTTAACCTTATCCCTTGTGGTGTTCGGGATGCGCCAGTCCGATGAAGACGGCACTGAGGATGGTAAACACGTACGCCTGAATGAAAGCGACAAGCAGCTCAAGGCAGTTCATGAATATCATCAGCAAGAAGCTGACACCACTGAGCGAGCTAATCGCTCCACCCATCTTTCCGCAGATAAAGATGACGCAAGTGAAAGACAGGATAATGGCGTGGCCACCCATGATATTGGCAAACAGACGGACCATCAAGGCGAAGGGCTTCGTGAAGATACCGAAGAATTCTATCACAGGCATCATTGGCACGGGCACTTTCAGCCATGTTGGAACCTCAGGCCAAAAGATTTCCTTCCAATACTCACGGTTGCCAAAGAGGTTAATGGCCAAGAGCGTGCAGAAAGCTAGGAAGAATGTAATGGTGATATTGCCAGTGACATTGGCTCCACCTGGGAAGATGGGTAAGAGGCCAAGGAGATTACTCAAGAAGATGAAGAAGAAGCACGTCATGAGATAGGGGGCGTACGGACGATAATTCTTTTCGCCAATACTAGGCTTGATAACGTCGTCATTCACCATCATGACAAACATTTCAACCAGGCCCACAAAACCCTTGGGCGCATCGTCCTCACAAGTGCGGCGGCGATACCAGCGTGCTGAGCCGATAAAGATAAAGAGCATCAGGAATACGACAATCCATATCTGAACCACGTTCTTCGTGATGGAAATATCCCAGGGACGAATGGGCTCATCCTGTCCAGCAATCTTTTCGTAAATCTTACCGCCACGCTCACTGTCTATATAAAAGCCTTTGTAGCTCTCGCCGTGGGCAAGGCGCGAAGAACTGAACACGTGCCATCCGCTCGTTTCGCCCTTTACGATAATAGGCAAAGGGATAGACACGTGGTGTCCATTCCACGTTGTGATGTGCCAGTCGTAAGTATCGCTCATGTGTCCTAGCACCACTTCCTTCACATCCAGTTTTTCCTCCCCTTCAGCAGCATGATTATTGGCAGAGAGCGGAAGAACGCATAGGAAGGTTGCTAGCAGCAACAGACAGACAGGATGCAGACGTTTCTGTATATTCATTTCTTGTATTTCTTTTCTTGACGGATACAATAGATATTCGTGAATAGCATAGTCACGAGATAGAGCACAAATAGGTTGACAGCGAAGGGAAGGATGCCGTCGCGCACAGCGAAACCATACACCGCCACACTGACCGCACAGACAAGGAAACGTATAGCCTTGTCGCCCATATAATATGCAGGGGTCACAGTTCCTTTCTTCTGTAAGCTTTTATGGAAGATGAGGAGGGAACAGAAGGTGTAGGTGAAGAAGAACACGGCCATCGCTATGATCCATGGCATTTGCCGCAAGCCCTCTCTACCAACCAGCAACTGGTCCACGTAAAGCAGCGCGGGACTGAAAAGGCAGAGCAGTACGGCTAGCACCGACAGCGGAGCAATGACTTTCTTCATAGGATGAGCAAATGTATCTTACACTTCCACACAAACACTCACTTCGTTGCGGGCCACATCTACGAAGCCGCCTCTCACCTCAAGCATAAAGGGAGATTCTCCCTGGCACACGATGGTGCCAGCCGTAAGGGTTGAGATAATCGGGGCGTGATTGACGAGTACCTCAAACGTACCCAGTTCACCAGGCACACTGATTCGCTCGCAGATTCCCGAGAATAGCGTTTTCTCAGGCGACACGATATTTACTTGTAGTCCTTGTGCGTTTGCTGCCATTATATTTCAGTTGACCTATTTGCAAGTTGACAAATGCTTATTAGGAAGGAGTAGAAGCGCCCAAATAAGCTTTTCAGCACCCCATTTAGCCCTCAACGGACGAGAGCAGGTGCTTACCCTTTTCGATAGCATCTTCGATGGTACCAACGTTGAGGAATGCCTGTTCGGGCAGGTAGTCCACCTCGCCGTCCAAAATCATATTGAAGCCACGAATACAATCTTCGATACTTACCATCACACCCGGCACACCCGTAAACTGTTCGGCGACGGTAAACGGCTGTCCGAGGAAACGCTGAACGCGGCGGGCGCGATTGACGATGAGTTTATCTTCGTCAGAAAGCTCATCCATACCCAGGATGGCGATAATATCCTGAAGTTCCTTGTATTTCTGAAGAATCTGCTTCACGCGCTGCGCACAATTATAATGTGCCTCGCCAATGACATTGGGATCGAGGATGCGGGAAGTAGAATCCAAGGGGTCCACAGCAGGATAGATACCGAGCTCCGTAATCTTACGGTTGAGCACGGTCGTAGCGTCCAAGTGGGTAAAGGTAGTAGCAGGTGCAGGGTCCGTCAAGTCGTCGGCGGGCACATACACAGCCTGAATAGAGGTAATAGAACCATTTTTCGTAGAAGTAATACGCTCCTGCATGGCACCCATTTCGCTGGCCAGCGTAGGCTGGTAACCTACTGCCGAAGGCATACGGCCGAGGAGTGCGGACACCTCAGAACCAGCCTGTGTGAAACGGAAAATATTATCGATAAAGAACAGAATATCTGTTTGTTTACCCTCGGCAGCTCCTGCATCACGGAAAGCTTCGGCAATAGACAATCCAGAAAGGGCCACAGAAGCACGTGCTCCAGGAGGCTCATTCATCTGACCATACACAAGGGTGGCCTGACTCTTCTCCATTTCGGCATAGTCCACCTTGGAGAGATCCCATTCGCCACGCTCCATGGCTTCAATAAATTCCTTGCCATATTTCACAACGCCCGATTCTATCATCTCGCGCAGGAGGTCGTTACCCTCACGGGTACGTTCACCCACACCAGCGAATACGGAGAAACCATCGTGTCCCTTGGCAATATTATTGATAAGCTCCATGATAAGTACCGTCTTGCCTACACCAGCACCACCGAACAGACCAATCTTACCACCTTTGGCATAAGGCTCAAGCAGGTCAATCACCTTGATACCCGTATAGAGCACCTCGCTCTCGGTCTTGAGTTCCTCAAACTTGGGAGGCTCGCGATGAATCGGATAGGCACCAGTCTCTTTGTTCAGGGGCTGAAGGCCGTCAATGGCTTCACCGATTACGTTCATCATACGGCCCTTGATTTGAGCACCCGTAGGCATGGAGATAGGCGTACCGAGGGCTGTCACTTCCAGACCGCGCATCAAGCCGTCCGTATTATCCATTGCAACAGTTCTTACGGTATCTTCTCCAATGTGCTGCTGCACTTCTACGATAATTTTCTTACCATCGGGATGTACGATTTCAAGTGCATCGTGAATTTTGGGCAACACGACATCGGCTTTTACCCCGGCAGCATCAAAGCAGACATCGACCACAGGGCCGATAATCTGAGAGATACTTCCTTTTTGCAGGCTAATATTTTTCATGGATTATGATTGTGTTTTCAAATTTGCCGCAAAGATAAGATATTTTTTGGTTATGACCACCACTCCTGTGGGTAAAAAATCGCCCACCCTATCCCCTAAAAGAGTTTTTTCGGGAAATTTATGCTAGTGTAGGTACCTGTAATGGTATCCTTAATGTGGCTACGACATCAAAACACAATAACCCAAAGCCTTCCTAAAAACGACTCAGAAGAAGCAAACCCTAACTATGTTGCAAAGCGACCTTCAGCGCCCTCGTAATATAATACTGCGAAACATCACGCTGCTGCAAATCGCTGCATTTAACATTGTAACCAAATGTTAACGAATTTGGATTTCGCGGGAAAATGTATTATCTTTGTCCTAGAAAGGAGGAGAGAGCCCTAAACACAGGGTTTCTCTCCTTTTTTCTAGGTTAAAAACGGCAAAAAAACGGTTGATTTACCT
>CAMBWV010000096.1 GCA_945871755.1 uncultured Bacteroidales bacterium | reverse complement strand
AACCACTACAACTTCGTGCCCTCCGACCGCGAGACGCATTTCGGCACGATGCAGGATGCCAAATCCTTCAAGGTCTATTTCGATGGTCAGGAGAAGGACCAGTTTCGCACCCTTTTCGGTTCGGCCACGGTCACGCACCATTTCAATCCCGACACGTATCTCGCCCTCCAGGTTTCCTCCTTCTCTACTCGTGAGCGCGAAACCTACGACATTCAGGGTCAATACTGGCTGGGCGAGGCCACTTCGCAGGAACAACTGGGCGTGGGCACGTACCTAGAGCACGCCCGCAATCGACTACGCGCCGGAGTGGTCAATACGGGGCTGCGCTTCCGCACGAAACTCAACCGCCATACGCTGCAAGCCGGTCTCGGATGGCAGCACGAGCACATCAGCGAGCATTCCCGACAGTGGGAGATGCGCGACTCCATGGGCTATTCTTTGCCCTACAATCCCGAACAACTCATGCTCATCTTTGCCGAGCGTTCGCAGAACAGCATCACGACCAACCGCCTCGAACTCTTCGCGCAAGACACTTGGCGCTATAAGAACAAGGTCGGTCTGTGGAATCTGACGTATGGTGTGCGCCTCAGCCATTGGTCGTGGAACAAGGAGACCCTCGTCTCGCCGCGCCTCTCCGTTGGTTTGCTGCCTGCTTTCAGCGACAACTGGACCTTCCGCGCCGCCACGGGTTTCTACTACCAGTCGCCCTTCTACAAGGAGTTGCGCGATACGACGATTGTCAACGGCCTCTCCACCGTCACGCTCAACCGCAACATCAAGTCGCAGCGCTCCATTCATTTCGTGCTGGGCAGCGACTACACCTTCCGCATGGCCGGCCGCCCCTTCCGCTTCACGATGGAAGCCTACTACAAGGCCCTGCACAACCTCATCCCCTACAGCGTGGACAATGTGCGCGTGGTCTATTATGGTCGCAATATGGCGCGCGGCTATGCCACGGGCATTGACTTCAAACTCTTCGGTGAGTTTGTCCCCGGCACAGATTCCTGGCTGACGTTCTCCATCATGTCCACTCGCGAGAAGTACAAGGGCGCATGGCTGCCGCGTCCCACGGACCAGCGCTACAACGTTTCGCTCTATTTCACCGACTATTTCCCAGGCACCACGCGCTGGACCTTCACGCTCAAGGCCGCCGTGGCCGATGGCCTCCCGTTCGGACCGCCGCGCTCCGACCGCAAGCGCCACACCTTCCGCGCCCCGGCCTACAAGCGTGTGGACCTCGGTGCCAGTTACCAGTTGCTGTGCGAGAGCACGCGCGAACAGCGTCGCGGTTTCTTCCGCCTCATCAAATCGGCTTGGCTTGGCCTCGACTGTTTCAACCTCCTTGGAATCAGCAACGTCAACTCCTACTATTGGGTGACGGACATCACAAATACGCAATACGCTGTGCCCAACTATCTCACGGGCCGCATGGTCAACGCCCGCCTGATTGTGAAATTCTAAAGCCCGTACCTATTCCCCGAAACACTCCATATATATATACTATGAAATCACTTTCCCGTTTCTTGCTGGCCCTGCTTGCCTTGTGCATTCCGGCCCTGCCAGCCTTTGCCGCCACTCCCGATGAGGGCAAAGGCTCGTGTCCTATCGTGCCCCGCCCGCTTGAATACAAGCAGACGGGCGGCGCGCCTTTCCATCTCACTGCTAAGACTACGATTGCCGCCGACGAGGCCCTGCGCCCCCAGGCCGAATGGCTTAGCGAGGCTTTGGCTGCTCCCACGGGCTGGGATTTGGCGGTGCGCACAGGCACGAAGGGGCAGATTGTCCTCACCATCGACACCCTTGCTGCGCCCAAGCCCGAGAGTTACCAACTGCGCGTTGACAGAAAGGGCGTCACGGTCAAGGCGCACGATGCTGCTGGCGCTTTCTACGCCCTGCAAACCTTGTTGCAATCCCTACCCGCCCAGGTCCACGGCCACCAGCGCTGCGCCAACGATCTCTGGCAGATTCCCGCCTTTGAGGCCTCCGATGCACCGGCCCACCCTTGGCGTGGACTGATGCTCGATGCCGCGCGCTATTATTACGACAAGGCCTTCATCAAGAAGTGCATTGACATGATGGCGATGTACAAACTCAACAAGTTCCAGTTCCACTTCATCGACGACTGCGGCTGGCGACTGCAGAGCAAGAAGTACCCGCGCCTGACCGAGGTCGGTGCCTGGGCCGGCAGCAACGAGCAGCGTACGGGCGGCTTCTACACACAGGACGACATCCGCGAGATAGTGGCCTATGCCTCCGTACGCGGCGTGGAGGTGATTCCCGAGATTGAGTTTCCCGCCCATGTGCTTTCGGCCATCGTGGCTTACCCTTGGCTGTCGTGCACAGGCGTGCAGCACCAGGTGCCCGAGCAGCATTTCATCAGCCGCGACCTCCTCTGCCCAGGCAACCCCAAGGCTATGCAGTTCCTCCGCGACATTCTCGAGGAGACCATCGAACTCTTCCCCTCCAAGTATATCAACATAGGTGGCGACGAGGCCGTCTATACCCGTTGGGAGCAGTGCCCCAAGTGCCGCGCCCTTATGCAGCGCGAAGGCTTCACGAAGGCCTCCGAGTTGCAAGGATGGATTACCAATCAGGTGGCGCTGTGGATGCAGGAGAAGGGGCGCACCGTGATGGGCTGGGAAGAAATCGTCATGCGCGGCAAGGTGGCTACGCCCGTTGTCGCCGTGATGTGGCACGAGCCCAAGGACACGGCCGAGGTCGTCAAGGAGGGCCATCAGGCGGTCATCGCCTCCTGCTACTACAACTATTTCGATTTCCCCGAGAGCAGCACGCCCGGTGAGCCTCAGCATGCGCGCTGGTGTCCGCCCATCTCGCTCTCTAAGGTCTATGCCACGCCCCTGTCCGACTATTCACCAGCGTCCTCTATCCTTGGCGTGCAAGCCTGCCTTTGGAGCGACCAGTTCATCCATGGCCGCGCCTTGCAGGAGTTGGGCGCGCTCAACGAGAACCGATCGGAGCAATACGTGGAATACTTTGTCTATCCGCGCCTGATTGCGCTGGCCGAGGTGGGGTGGACGCCCGCACGCCTGCGCCACTACGATGATTTCCTCCGCCGCCTCGCCCCGCAATATGCCCGCCTCGATGCCAAGGGCTGCAACTACCGCGTGCCCGAGCCTGCCATTATCAGCCTCGAGGAGAAGGGCGGCCGCTTCACCTATACGCTGGCTCCAACGGTGGAGGGTGCGGACATTCGCTATACGACCGACGGTACCTATCCTACGGTGCACTCCGCGCGCTACACAGGGCCCGTCACCGTGGACCGCAAGTCGGACTTCCTGGCCATTCAGGTGGTCACCCCCACGCACTACTCCCTGCCCCTACTCACACCGCCCGACTATTCGGCCTACAAGGCTTACGGTCAACTCACCGCCCAATGGCAACCGCTCACGGTGCAGCCGAATCTCTCACCCTGGCGCTTTGAATGTACGGGCAAGGTGAGCGGCAATGGCCCCTACACCCTCACCTTCATCCCCCAGCGCGGCACCAACGCGCTCCACCTGGAAAGCCTGACGCTGAAGAAACGCGATGAAGTCATCGCCACAGCTATGCCCCAGCGAAACGTCGATGGCACGACCACCTACCACTTCACCGTGAGCAACTTTGAAGCAGGCACACCTTTTTATATCGAGGTACAGGCTTGCGGCGAAGGCGGCAACGACACCTCGGGCCTTGTTTTCCTGCTGAAGGAATAAGGCAGCCTCTCTCCCTCTCTCGTTAAGCCCGTTTTTGAAGCCAGAGTTGCTTCCCTGAGTCGGAGATTCCCGTTCAGATGTCGGAGATTCCCGTTCAGATGTCGGAGATTCCCGTTCAGATGTCGGAGATTCTCAGCGACCCGCGGGTCGCGTGACCCGCGCCCGCGGGTCGCTGGCAAAGTCCCGCGAAAAAACGGAAAAGCCAGGCTTTGAAACGACCATGCTGCTCTCTCTATCCCACATGTCTCAAAAAAATCAGATCTAGCAACCATCCCCAAATAGCCAATCAAATATAAACCCTAAATCCATTCATTATGAAGTTTTCCAAAATCATTCTAGCAGGTCTGCTGACCGCTAGCCCCTTGACCACTATGGCAGGGCCCGAAGACATTCTGCCCAAGCCGCAGTCCTTGGCGCAGATAGATATGCAGCCCTTTGCGCTATCGCGCGAAGTACGACTGGTGGACCCGACCAACAGTACCCTGCTGCGCAGCGTCTTGACCGACTACGGCTGCACGTTGGTAGAATCCACCAGTGCACCGACCATCACGGTGAAGATTGTCAGCGAGATTCCCGGTGCCTTCCTCCATCAGGTGCCCTATATGCCCGAGGAAGCCTATCGCCTCAATGTGGAAACCAACGCCGTAACCATCGAAGCCCTCAGCCTAACGGGTGTCATCCGCGCCACGCAGACCCTGATGCAGTTGGCCGAAGGCACCACGCCTGCCGTTTGGGATGCCGTGACCATCACGGACTGGCCCGCCTTCAAGGTGCGCGGCTTCATGCACGACGTGGGCCGCTCGTTCATCCCCTTCGAGCAGTTGAAGCGACAGATTGACCTGCTCAGCCGCTTCAAAGTCAACGTCTTCCACTGGCACCTCACCGAGAAACTGGCGTGGCGTATGCAGATCGAAAGCTTTGCCCAGTTAACGGATAGAGAGAATATGGTTCGCTATGCTGGCGACTACTACACGCAGGCCCAGTGCCGCGAACTGGAGGCCTATGCCGCTGAGCGCGGCGTCACGATTATCCCCGAAATCGACATGCCCGGCCATAGCGATGCGTTCACCAAGGCTATGGGATTCAATATGCAAAGTGATCAAGGCGTGGAAGCCTTGAAGATAATCTTGGACGAGGTAGTGGATGTCTTTCCCAATTCGCCCTATATCCACATCGGTGGCGATGAGGTGCAAATCACCTATCCCAACTTCCTCAAGACCATGGCCGACTACGTGCGCAGCAAGGGCAAGAAGGTGGTCATGTGGAACCGCCTCGTGGCCGGCGCACCCACTGCCGAGCTGTGCGACATGACGCAAATGTGGGCCACGGCCGGACGCGCTGTCAACGGTCTGCCCAACATTGACTGCCGCTACAACTATACGAACCACTTTGACGTGTATGCCGACCTCGTGGGTATCTACAAGAGCAATATCTATTACGAGCAGCGCGGCACAAATACCGTGGCGGGCACCATCTCGGCCGCCTGGAACGACACGAAGACCAATTCGTGGGAAGACATCGTGCGCCAGAATAATATGTACGCCAATGTGCTGGCCTCGGCAGAGCGTGCCTGGCGCGGCGGAGGCAAGCAGTACATCGAAGCAGGCGGTACGACCCTCCCCAATGCGGGCGAGGAGTTTGAGGAGTTTGCCGACTTCGAGCGCCGCTTCCTCTTCCACAAGGCCCATTGCCTGAGTGACCAGCCCAT
>CAMBWV010000095.1 GCA_945871755.1 uncultured Bacteroidales bacterium | reverse complement strand
TCATTACACCATATTATATATGCTTTTGCCCTTGCAGGGCGTTAGCATTCTATGGCTTCTAATACCCAGGGCGCCGCTTCGCTCTGCCCTGGGCTAGGCGCGGTTTGCCCTTTCAGGGCGTACACGTCCGCCTTTCTCCATTTCCGTTGGGTAAAAAACAGGTTGTTATATAGAAGGAGTTAGGAGTGGCTTTCCGCCGGATGGAATATCTAGAATATCTAGAAAATCTAGAAAATCTAGAATCTCTAGAAAACCCAGAAAATCCCCCCACCGCCAGCAAAGTTAGCGAAAAATCACCATTTCCCATAACCCACCAAAAATAAATTTCTACCTTTGCAGGTTGGAATAGCGTACGCCTGTCGTAACTCGCTATCTCCCTCTCCGTGGAAAATAATCAATCATATATCTTTCACACCATGAAACAGTACCGCTTTGTGAACAACCTGACTGGTTGGCTGACGTTTCTCGTGGCGGCCTTCACCTATTGCATGACGGTGGAGCCCACGGCCAGCTTCTGGGACTGTCCAGAGTTCATCACCACTGCCTTCAAACTAGAGGTAGGCCACCCGCCTGGAGCACCCTTCTTCATGCTCACAGGTAATTTCTTCACCCTCTTTACCGACGACCCCGCCAAGGTGGCTTTGTGCATCAACATCATGTCTGCACTTCTGTCGGCCCTGTGTATCCTGTTCCTCTTCTGGAGCATCACACACCTGACGCGCAAACTCATTTGTGAGGACGGCATCGTCACGCAGACCTGGCAAACCATCACCATCATGGGCGCAGGTCTGACGGGTGCACTGGCCTATGCGTGGAGCGACACCTTCTGGTTCTCCGCTGTCGAGGGTGAGGTTTACGCCTATAGTTCTATGTTCACCGCCCTCGTCTTCTGGCTCATCCTGAAATGGGAAGACCATGCCGACGAACCGCACGCCGACCGCTGGCTCGTGCTCATCTTCTACCTGACGGGCCTCAGTATCGGCGTTCACCTGCTCAACCTGCTTTGCCTCCCCGCCATCGCACTGGTGTACTATTTCAAGAAGAACCCCAATGCGCAACTCAAGGGCTCGCTCTGTGCCCTCGGTGTCAGCGCGCTGTTGGTGGTGGCCGTGCTCTACGGTCTCGTACCTGGCATTGTGAAGGTGGGCGGCGAGTTTGAATACTTCTTCGTCAACACCATCGGCCTGCCCTTCAATACGGGTTTGGTTATTTATCTGCTCATCCTCATCACCGTCGTTCTGTGGGCCATCTACGCCACGACGCAGAAGAACCGCACCCTTACCAACGTGCTCTATCTCCTGAGCGTCGCCCTGCTGGGCATTCCCTTCATTGGCGACGGTTACAAGGCGTTCGGCCTCGGCATCTTGCTGCTCATCGGTCTTGGTGTCCTGCTCATGCTCAAGGGTAAGGACGGCGAGTATCTGCTGCGCAAGCGCTTCCTGAATACGTCGCTGCTCTGCATGCTCGTGATGATGATAGGCTACTCCTCCTACGCCGTTATCGTGGTGCGCTCCACGGCCAACACGCCCATGGACCAGAACTCCCCCGAGGATGTCTTCACCCTCGGCAGTTATCTGAGCCGCGAGCAGTACGGCCAGCGCCCCCTCATCTTCGGCGAGACCTACCTGAGCGAGCCCGCCATCAGCGGCTTCACCCGTGAAGGCGACTACGTATATCGCCAGTACATTCCCGTGAAGCGCAACTGCGTGCAGCGTCACGTGGCCGACAACGAGTTTGAGGGCGACAGCTACGACAAGTACGAGGAAACCATCGGCTACGAATATGCTTCGGGCGCCAAGATGCTTTTCCCACGTATGTACTCCCGCGCTCACAGTGCGGCGTACAATTCTTGGTTAGGTATCAATCCCGAAGACCCCGACCAGTATGAGGGATTCTTCGCCCCCTTCCGCCATTCCGACTATACGATGCAGATTGATGGCGACCGCTATGGCAATCCCGGCCCTGCCGAAGAACTTGTCAACGGCGCCCTGCCCAGCCAGTGGACCAACCTCCGCTTCTTCCTTTCCTATCAGGTCAACTTCATGTACTGGCGCTATTTCCTCTGGAACTTCGCTGGCCGACAGAACGACCTGCAAGGCAACGGCGAGCTCGAGCATGGCAATGCTATCACGGGTATCTCCTTCATCGACAATGCCCTCTATGGCGACCAGGACCTCCTGCCCGATTCGCTCAAGAACAACAAGGGCCGCAACGTCTTCTACTGCCTGCCGCTCTTGCTCGGCCTTATCGGCCTCTTCTGGCAAGCCTTCCGCGGCCAGAAGGGTGTGCAGCAGTTCTGGGTGGTCTTCTTCCTCTTCTTCATGACGGGTTTGGCCATCGTGCTCTACCTCAACCAGACGCCGCAACAGCCTCGCGAGCGCGACTATGCCTATGCGGGCTCGTTCTACGCCTTTGCCATTTGGATTGGCCTCGGTGTGGCAGCCATCGCCGAGGGCCTTCACAAACTGCGTGAACGCTTCAATCAGGCTTGGCTCAAGCCCACGCTTGTGGCCACTGCCGTCAGCGTGGTCTGCCTGCTTGTTCCCCTGCAAATGGTTAGCCAGACCTGGGACGACCACGACCGCTCCGGACGCTACGCCTGCCGCGACTTCGGCATGAACTACCTCAGCACCCTGCCCGAGGAAGGCGCGCCGATTATCTATACCAACGGCGACAACGACACCTTCCCTCTCTGGTACGCGCAGGAGGTGGAAGGTTTCCGCACGGACACGCGCTGCTGCAACCTCTCCTACCTCTCCACCGACTGGTACATTGACCAGATGCGCCGCCCAGCCTACAATTCGCCCGGCCTCCCCATCCAGTGGGAACGCTCGGAGTATGTCAATAATATGGGCCACGACTTCTTCCGCATCACAGACGAAACGGCGAAGCTGGATGCCCTCGACCAGCAGCATCCCGAGGTGGACCATTACGAACTCACCTGGCTCATCGACAACTATGTGCGCAAGGAAGGCGTATTGCCCACGCCCCGTTTCCACATCACCGTTGACAAGGAAGCCGTGCGCAAGAGCGGCATGATTCTTCCCTACGGTCCCGACAGCATTCCCGACCGCATGGAGATAGACCTCAGCAGCAAATCCTCGCTGACCAAGGCCGAAATGATGATATACGAGATGGTGGCCCGCTCCAACTGGAAGCGACCCATCTATATGTCCGTGACGCTTGGCCAGGACAACATGGCAGGACTGGAGAAGTTCCTCGTGCTCGAGGGTCTGGCCTACCGCATCACGCCCTTCGAACTTGGTGGCGGCTATGTCGATGTTGATAAGATGTACGACAACATGATGAACCGCTTCAAGTATGGCAACGTGGCCGCCAAAGGCATCTACCTCGACGAAACCGTCATGCGTATGTGCTATACCCATCGCCGTATGTTCACCCTCCTTGCAGGCGAACTCCTTCGCAAGGGCGATAAGGCCCGCGCCCTCAAGGTGCTCCAGAAGTGCAAGGAGGTGCTCCCCGCCGAGAATATCCCCTACGAGGATGAGCACGAACTGGTGAAGATGTGGATTGCCGCAGGCTCCACTGCCGACGCCGACCGCGTGGCCCTGTCCATCGGCAAGCACGCTATGCAGTATCTGCAATGGGCAGGCTCCATTGGCGAAAGCAAGATGCGTCAGAAGGGCAGCCGCTTCATCGTGGACTGCATGCGCAAACTCAAGCAGTTCAACCAGCTGCTAGAACTCCCGCTCTCCTCGCAGACGCTCCAGACGCTTGCCTCCTATCAGAAGGCCGCCTACAATAGTGCTGCCGCCCGCTTCGCCATGCCCTCGCTCGTAGCGCAGGCGAAGGAAATCGGCAACCAAGCCCTGTCCATCAGCGGTATTATGGAGAGCGGACGTATCGGCGAAGACCAGATGGAGCAATACATCAGCCAGTTCTACCAGTACTACCTCCAACTCGAGGAAACCATCGAAGAACTCGAATGGGCCGACGAAAACACGCGCAAGAGCCTGGCAGACCTCAAGAATCAGGTGCTCGACAGCTGGCTCGCTCAGCAAATCGGCCTCCGCAATGAGCTGGGGTCCTCCATAGAATTCCCCGGCGACGAAGAGCTCGGAGAACCCGACTCTACCGATTCCCTCTAGCTAAACGAATGCCCCAGACTGTGAGCACAAGCTCGTAGTCTGGGGCGTCTATTTCCCGTTCCCTAGTGCTTCCCGTTCCCTAGTGCAACAGAAGGGCACCTTCCGCAGGCTCGAAGGTATTTAGGTAAATGAAATACAGGCATCTCCCAGACAATCGAGCCAGCAGCCGCAGGCTGCGTTGAAACTAGGAAGCCGCAGGCTTCCGTTGAAACTTGAAACTAGGGAGCGAAGCGACCGCTGAAACTAAAGGAGCGAAGCGACTGCACCTAGGGAGCGTAGCGACCGCTGAAACTAATAAAACGTACATGTTTATAGAACAACCAGCCCGCCTTCTCCGCTGGCTTTATCCCCGCGCTCTTTGGCGAATGAACCCCAACGAGCGCGCCGTATATCTCACCTTCGACGATGGCCCCATCCCCGAGGTCACCCCGTGGGTGCTTGATGTGTTGCGCCATTACGACATCCACGCCACCTTCTTCATGGTGGGCGACAATATCCGCAAGCATCCCGAAGAGTTTGAGATGGTGCGCGCGGCGGGCCACCGCCTGGGCAACCACACCTTTAATCATATAGGCGGCCTGCGCCACAGTTTCCTGCGATACAAGCAGAACGCCGAGAAGGCCAACGAATATCTCCACACCGACCTCTTCCGTCCGCCCCACGGCTGGATGACGTGGTCGCAATACCTGTGGATGCGCCGCAACTACCGCATCGTCATGTGGGACCTTGTCACCCGCGACTATTCCACCCGCCTCAACGGTCGCGACGTCCTCCGCAATGTTCGCCACCTGGCCCGCCCAGGCAGCATCATCACCTTCCACGACTCCGTCAAAAGCTTCGACAAAATCCTCTACGCCCTCCCGCGCTCCATAGAATGGTTGCAGCGCCAAGGATACGCCTTCAAGGTATTTGATTAGTGCGGAGAAAGGAGAGCTACAGGCTATTGATTCAGAAAAGACAGATTCCCCAGCCCCCCAGAAAATCCAGAAAATCCAGAATCTCAAGAAAATATTTTTAGTATCAAACTTGGTTCACACGACCAGACCTTTGCTCTAACCAAAAAAAGGGGCTGTGTCAAAAGTAACTGACACAGCCTCTTCTTAACATACTTGGTAACTACTCAGGTCAAAGTAGTGAGGGGCCAAGGGAGTAACGTGAAAGTACCGCACCTTGCTTGCAAGGTGTGAGTACGGAGTTTGTTCTCATTGAAAAGGTGAGGGTGTGTAAAGTATAGGATAAACACAGATCTCTTTCTAAGCACACAACCAATGAGTACGAACTCCTTACTCACACCTTGCAAGCAAGGTGCGGTACATTTCTT
>CAMBWV010000094.1 GCA_945871755.1 uncultured Bacteroidales bacterium | reverse complement strand
ACAGGTTGCTCCTCTGCGGCACATAGGGAAACACCAAGTAACCTGCGGCACATTCTTTTCAGCAAAAACGGCCTGAGTAGTTACCTCTAATGTAAAAATTCAGCAATTTGCAGCAGCGAGGGTCTGGCAGGTGATGTATTGCGAGGCTGACTCTTGGATTTTATCCTTAGATGGAGCGGTCCTTGCCGATGAGGTTGAGAAACTCCTCGCGGGTTTTGGATGATTCGAAGACACCGCAGAAGTCGCTCGTGGTGGTGATGGAGTTTTGCTTTTCCACGCCGCGCATCTGCATACACATGTGTTTGGCCTCAACGACCACCATCACGCCTTGGGGATGCAGGGCTTCCTGTATGCAGTCTTTGATTTGCATGGTCATACGCTCCTGCACCTGCAGGCGATGGCTGAAGATATCAACGACGCGTGCAATCTTGGAGAGGCCCGTAATCTGTCCGTTGGGGATATAGGCCACGTGGGCTTTGCCGTAGAAGGGCAACATGTGGTGCTCGCAGAGGGAATAGAAGTTGATGTCCTTGACGATGACCATCTGGTTGTAGTCCTCGTTGAACTTGGCTGAGTTGAGCACAGCCACAGGATCCATGGCGTAACCGCGAGTGAGGGTGAGCATGGCCTTGGCAACGCGCTCGGGTGTTTTGAGCAAACCTTCGCGCTCGGCATCTTCGCCCAGCAGTTGGAGGATGCTGTGGTAGTGTTGCTTGAGTTCATCGACGGTTTCGGGATTGAATGTTTCCATAAGAGAATTCTTTATGATTATAATTCAAGCCCCTGGCTTTGCACCGCTACAGAAAAGGGATGCGAAGCTAGGGGTTTGGAGCGTAGTGATTCTGGGTTAGTAAGCTACGAAGATGGCAGAACGGACAATGCTGACCGTTTTCGAGATGCCCGAACTACGCACACGACGCAGGAAAGCCTGCGCCTCTTGATTGGTCTGGAAATCGCCAAGACGGCATACCCAACGCGGTCCGTTGAGAGAAACATAGGCCGAGAGCCCTGGGAATGCTTGGCGTGCGCGTGCCTGCATTTTTTTGGCGTTGGCATTACCCTCGGAGCCCGTTCCTGCATAAATCTGGATGCGGAAGCCAGAGACGCGCTCGGTAGGCGTTTGACCTGGTTTTAATTTGGGCCGTTTGGAACGATTGGCCAATCCGTCGGCAGTGGGCGCAGCTTTGCCCAGTTCCTTTTCATTGACGATGGTGTCCATGTCGGTACTCTGAATCACTTCTAGGCTACCGCCATTGCTGTCAATTTCGCGCAGGTCGTCCGTAAATGTTTGGCCGTGCATGGTGTAAGAAGCCAGTAAGCAGATAAAGAGGGCTAATAGTTGTCTCACGGGGATTGATACGTGTGGGTGATACGGATTTATGGATGGCACATTGGCTCTATTGTCGCAGCGGGATAGTCGATTGTTCCTCAGAGACTGCATAGAACCTGCCGTAGAAAAAGAAAAAGGGATGGAGCAGGCGGTTGGGCAGAAGGATAGCGTGCCCGCGGCTCTGCCCCATCCCGTGTGGGTTGACTAGGTGCTGCAAAGCGGATGTCCTAGGGCGTTGCGCCCCTTGACGTCAGCTGGCATACCCTCTGTTTCTTATTTCCAAGCGTCGATGATACCCTTGAAATCAGCAGCCTTGAGGGCAGCACCACCAATGAGGCCACCATCTACGTTGGGCTTTGCAAAGATTTCCTTGGCGTTGCTGGGCTTGCAGCTACCACCGTAAAGGATGGAAACGTTCTCAGCGGCTTCTGCACCAAACTTCTCAGCGATGACGCTGCGGATGAAGGCGTGCATATCTTCAGCCTGCTCAGCGGTGGCAGTCTTACCTGTACCGATGGCCCATACGGGTTCGTAGGCGAGGATGACGTTGCTGAACTGCTCAGCGGTGAGGTCGAAGAGCGAGCCTTCGAGCTGTGCCTTCACTACTTCGTTCTGCTTGCCGCTTTCGCGCTCTTCGAGCACTTCGCCGATGCAGAAGATAACCTTCAGGCCGTTTTCGAGAGCCAGATTGGTCTTTTCCTTGAGAATCTCGGCGGTTTCGCCATAGTAAGCGCGGCGTTCGCTGTGGCCGAGGATGACATACTGAGCACCCGTGCTCTTCACCATCGCTGCGGAAACTTCACCCGTGTAAGCACCGCTCACCTTGTCGGCGCAGTTTTCGGCACCCAGACCGATTACATTGGCATCGAGTTCACCAGCTACGGTAGCCAGGTGAATGAAGGGAGTGCAGATGACTACGTCGCAGTTGGGTTTGTCGGCAGCGAGCATCGTGTTGAGTTCCTTGGCGAGAGCTACGCCTTCCTGCAGGTTGAGGTTCATTTTCCAGTTACCTGCTACGATTTTCTTTCTCATTGGTTTATGTTTTTTAGGGTTGATAATTTATGTTTTGGGGTTGATATTCACGATTGTATTTCCGAGGAAACATGTTCCTGTTGGTTCGTTTCTTGGTCGGGAAGGGCCTGCGCTTTTTGCTGGCGGTGCAGGCGGCGGCGCTGCGTGTAGCGGCGGTAATATTTGCTGCCCACCCAGATATTGTCCAGGGCCATGATGACGAGCAGCGGAATGATATACCACAGGACCAAGCGGCCGAGCGGTCGTTTCCAGAAGAACCTAGATTTCTCGGGCAGCTCGCGCCAATCGCCGTTGTCGTTGGGCAAGCCGATAAGTCCCCTCAAACTGTTGCGGTAGGTCTGTTTCGCCAGGGCATCATTGAGGATGGGCAAGTCATTGCCGCTCCATTTGCGAATCTGCACGCCATCCCTGAGCAGGAGCAAGCCAGGGTTGGAGCGCACCATGGCTTTGAGCTGCACGGCATCGGTACTCACAACGGGATAAGCAGCCCCCGTATAGTCCACCCAGCGCTGCAGGTCTTCCTTCTTCCAAGGTTCGCCAACGGCCAAGTAGAAGCGGTAGCCGTTGTCCACGCATTCGTCGTAGATATCGTTGATGCGGTCGTTGTTGCCTGCGTCGGCCGTACTGATTTCGGGCATCGTAAGCAGGAAGCAATAGCCAGAATCGAGCACCTGTTCAGTCACGTCGTCGCCCGTCTGGGCATCTGTGAAGCAGAGGGTGCTAAGGCTCTCGGGCGCTTCGGCGGAGAAACGTCCCTCCCAAGCATCCCGCCAGTGCGTACCGTTGCGATAGTCGGTAAATTCGAGGATGGGGATATAGTGGAGCGTATAGAGGCAGAGGCCCAATACGTACACCCACGTATAGATGGAGGTCAACCATTGGTTGCGCTCACTGATAAGGCGCTTGGTATAGCGGCCTGCAAAGAGGCAGAGGCCACAGAGTAGGAGCAGCACTACATTTTTGGCCAGCGTGGCGCCGTTGCTCAGCACATAGGCATCGCCGAAACAACCACAATCGGGCACGGGCTCATACCTATATATATATATAGTGAGCAGCGTCATGGCAGTCATGAACAGTGTGGAGCACCAAGCGGTCAGCCGCATACGCATGCCGAGCAGGAATTGCAGGCCCAGTACAAATTCTACAGCAGCCAAGCAAACCACCATGCCGCGCAATATCACAGAGTCGAGCGGAAACGTATAGCCCCAATGGGCAAAGTAGGCGCTGAGCTTATGAAACATGCCCATCGGGTCGGCGGCCTTCACAAATCCGGAGAAGATGAAGGTGGCGGCCAATACAAGGCGCGCCACATTGACACTCCAGAACAGCGCGATTTGTCGCAGGGAATGACGGGGCATGGAAATTAGGAATTAGGATCGTATTTGTTAGGAGTTAGGAGTTAGGAGTTAGGAGTTCATCCTCATTGAAAGGCAATTTCCTAATTCCTCATTCCTAATTCCTTAATTGTTTAAGGACTATCGAGCCAGCAGCCGCAGGCTGCGTTGAAACAGGAAGCCCGAAGGGATTCCCTGAAACTTGAAACCAGGGAGCGAAGCGACCGATGAAACTAAGCTAGCGGAGCGAGCCTAATGCCTAGCCTTCAACCTGCTCTTCGCCAGCCTCGACCACGAGTTTGATTAACCCGAACACGGCGTAGTTAATCATGTCCATATAGTTGGCGGCGATACCTTCCGATACGAGGGTTTGGCCTTCCAGGTCTTCAATCTGCTTCGTGCGGAAGATTTTCATGAGAATCAGGTCGGTGTACGAACTCACCCGCATACTGCGCCAAGCCTCGTCGTAGTCGTGATTCTTGCGTAGCATCAGTTCGAGGGCTTCGCGGGCATACTGGTCGTAGAGCGCCAAGGCTTCTTCGGCTGTCATATCGCCTTCGCTCAGGGCTGGCCCGCGGTCGAGCTGAATCTGTCCGACGATGCCGTAGTTGACGATGGCGATAAACTCACCCACGATTCCTTCATCGACTTTCGCCTCGCCCTTCATTTCGATAGAGCGAATGCGGTTGGCTTTGATATACAGCTGGTCGGTGATGGAGGCGGGCCGCATGATTCGCCAAGCTGCCCCGTAGTCGTGCAGTTTCTTGGCAAAGAGTTCGCGGCACATTTGCATCACACTCTGAAACTCTGCTGTCGTATTCTTTTCTGTCATGGCATGGCAATCTTCTGCGCAAAAGTAACAAAACCCCTTTGAATAACGAAATAATCCCTCTGTTTTTTAACACTGACGGGAGAAAGTTCGGCGTTTTTTCCTAACTTTGCCCAGTTGTTTTACGGGATTCGCGGCCACCGCCACGTATTTCCCTCTCCCAACAGCCCTACTACCATGAACGATTTCCTTCATCTCTGCGCCGAGCGTCGTTCGGTGCGCCGCTATTCTGCCGAGCTACCCTCCGCTGCCGATTTGCAGTACATCCAGGACTGCGTGCGGTTGGCCCCTTCGGCGGTCAACTTTCAGCCCATCCTTTTCCGCTACCTCTCTACGCCCGAGCAGTTGAGCCGCCTGTGGCCCTGCTACAACCGTGAATGGTTTCAGACGGCCCCTGCCTGCTTCATCGTCTATCGCAATACGCAGACGGAGTGGGTGCGCCGCTTTGACAACAAACCACACGGCGACATTGATGCAGCGATTGCCATCGAGCACCTCTGCCTGGCAGCTGCCGAGCGCGGTCTGGGCACTTGCTGGGTGTGCAACTACGACCCCGAAGCTCTCCAAGCCGCCTTCCCCGCTCCCGAGGGCCATACTGCCGTTGCCCTCATCCCCATCGGCCATCCTGCCGACGAGCCCAAGGAGAAGCAGCGCAAGGCTTTGGGCGACTTGTTCTTTTGACAAGTCGTTTGGGTCGCTGCGCGACCTAGATTCAACGGTCGCTGCGCTCCCTAGTTTCAAGTTTCAACGGAAGCCTGCGGCTTCCTAGTTTCATCGGGGACTGCGTCCCCTAGTTTCAACGCAGCCTTCGGCTGCTGGCTCGATAGTCTTTGCACAATGAGGATTGAGGAACGAGGAACGAGGAATTGCCTTTCAATGAGGATGAACTCCAAAAATCCTATCCAATTCCCATCTCCAATCCTCTAAAA
>CAMBWV010000093.1 GCA_945871755.1 uncultured Bacteroidales bacterium | reverse complement strand
TTACTCACCAATGAGAACGAACACCTTACTCACACCTTGCAAGCAAGGTGCGGTACTTTCACGTTACTCCCTCTTGCCTTGCAATGAGAACAAACTCCCTACTCACACCTCGGCAGCATGGTGCGGTACTTTCACGAACCTCCAATTCCTCTAAGAATCTAAGGCGCGCGGCCCGCTGAGCGTGTTAAATTCGCACAGATGGTAAAAAAAATCTGTGGAAATCTATCCTTCGCAATCGTTTTTTTGATACATTTGCAGCCGAAACGCCAACTAGACTTATCAATCTGTTAGGAAATAATTATCGATATTATATGAAACGAACATTCCTCTCCATGTTCTGTGCTGCCGCGTGTGCCATCCTGCCCGCCAGTGCAGACGAAATTTATTTTGAGCAGGGTTTCGACAACTCTGCCGACTTCGCCGAAGGGAGCAATATACCCACAGGCTGGTTGAGCGTGGGCCAATACGGCCTCTATCGCTTGAAGGCCTCCGATTTAGGCGTGCCCAGTCATTCGGGTTCCTATGTCATGGGTACTTCTGCAACGGGTACCAACTTTGAGAACGGCTCCGTCTATACGCCTGGCTTCGAACTCAAGGGCGGCAAGCCCTGCACCATCTCCTTCTGGATGATAGGCCGTGGCGGTAGTCCCGCCACTGTGCGCTATACTCAGATAAAGGTGACGGCTGGCACTGCCCAGACGGCCGAGGCCCAGACCATTGAGTTGGGCATTACGCCCGGTCAGGCGCACGCCGACTGGACGCAATATTCCTTCACCTTTACCCCCGTAACCACGGGCACTTATTATTTCGCCCTCAAGGTTGTGCCCAAAATGACATCTTGCGGTTCGCTGGCCATTGACGATGTAGTCGTGAAAGGCGAAAGCCCCTCGGCCGTTGTGGCAGGCGAGTTCAACACCCTTGGCGAAGTGCTCGCAGCCGGCTTTGACACCGAGGCCGAATACACCTTCAAGGGTGAAGCCCTCGTTAGCCATTTTGACGCTGCCTCGCACACGGCCTACCTCCAGGACGCTACGGCCGGTGCTGCCCTTGTGCTGCCCACAGGCGTCAGCCTCGCAACGGGTGATAAAGTGAAGGACGTGCCCTGTACCGTTGCCGTGAAGGACGGTGCCGCCACGCTGACGCTCAACGCCCAAGCCATCGCGCCCACGGAGAGCGGTGTGGCCCTGCCCGCCACGCCCGTGACCATTGCCGAACTGGCCGCTGCGCCCGCTACGTACTTCGGAAAACTCATTGCCCTTGACGGCGTGCGCTTGCAGAATGTGGAAGCCGGCGACGTGTTTGAGGAAGACATGGAATACACCCTGGCCGACGAGGCTGGCAATACGGCCGCGCTCCGCGTCTTTGCCGACGGTGCGCTGCTCGAAGAAGAAGCACCCACCGAGAAACTCAAAGTGACGGGCGTCGCTACTTCCGCCACAGCGGCAGAAATCGCACCGCGCTCGTTTGACGACCTCGAGAAATACAAGGAAGCCATCCAGCATCCCACCAAGGAAATGCCCTACCAGCAGTCCTTCGACAACGAAAACGAAGACTACGATGGCAGTAGCCAGTTGCCCACAGGATGGGCCTCTACGGGTAACGTGCCCTTCGTGACGGCCAATGTCAACGAACTGCTGGCTCACGGTGGCACTTATTATATGATTACGCCCGACAGCAACGCCCCGCGCAACGAGCGCACCTATACGCCGTTCTTCGACATGGAGGCTGGCAAGGAGTACATCATGACCTTCTACCTCTATATGCCTGGTGCGCGCACGGCCTCTGGTATGAACTACACCAACATGACCGTGACCGTTGGTCAGGAACAAGAAGCCGCTGCCCATACTACGCAGTTGCTGAGCATTGAGAACCAGTCGCTCACGAAGTGGACGCTGCAAACCGTTTCCTTCACACCGATGGTGACGGGCCAGTACTGCTTCGCCATGAACCTCTCCTCCGAGAGCACGCAGGCAGGCTATGTGGCCGTGGACGACGTGATGGTACGCGAGGCTGGCGGCATCCTGCGCCCCACAGCCGACTTCAGCATCAGCACTTGGTATGACGTGTACGAAAACAAACTGATGGCCTTCGACAACGAGCCCGTACAGTTGACCAACCTCTCGGCCGAAGGCACCGAATACGAATGGAGCGTGCCCGGCGCTGTGCCCGAAACAAGCACCGACAAAGACCCCGAATTCGTCTTCCCCACCGATGGCACCTACACGATTACGCTCAAGGTGAAGAACAGCAAGTATGAGAAGGAAACGACAAAGGAAATCTCCGTCTTCCATCCCGCAGAAAACCAAATGATGGGCATGATGAACTATAATCCTGCCGACGACAAAATGCTGTCGTTCTACGATGTGATGCCCACCTTCGACACCGACCCCAACTTTGACTATATCAGCGGTCCTAACCACTACTACCGCCGCGTGGCACAGCGCTTCACCTTGCCCGCCGACCAGAAACTGAGCATCTCCAATCTCTCCACGTGGCTCGTGGCCTACTCGCGCATGAGTGCCTATACCACCGAGGACCGCAACCACCCCTTCACCTTCGCCTTCTATGGTGAAACGAACGGCCGCCTTGACGAGAGCAAGTGCTTCGGCCGCAAGGTTTCGACCGTGGCCGACGAGTTTGGCACAATGGGTATCGGTTATGAGCATCCCAAGATGTGGGGTTTTGATTTCACCAACAACAATATCACCGTGCAGGGCAACTTCTACATCGCCATGGAGTACGATGACAACTTCCCCATCGAATCGCCCGACCCCAATGTGACGCGTTCCTACGTGGCCTTCGGCCTTGCCAAGAGCAAAGCAGGCGTTTCGGGCATCCACGCCAAGCCCTATGCGCTGCCCGAAAACAGCAAGGCACAGGTGGACGGCCGCTGGTACAACCTCAGCAGCATAGACCCGACCAAGTCCGACTACATCTTCAACCTCACCGTTTGGGGCTCGTTCTCCAATGGCAATGTGCCCGACGGCATTGAGGGTGCTGCCGACGCAAAGCAGAAACTTGGCGCACTCGTAGCAGGCAGTCAGATTCAGATTGCCGGCACTGAGGCTGGCGAACGCGTTGTGCTCTTCGACCAGACGGGACGTATCGTTCGCACCGCCACGGCTGAGAGTTCGGCTTGCAGCCTGAGCACCGCTGGCCTGCCCGCTGGCCTGTATATCGTATCGGGCCGCAACGGCGCAGTCAAGGTGGTTGTGAAGTAAGTCTATCCAAACAGAGAGGTAGGTTCTATAAATTTGTTTCAAAGGGAGAAGTATTTCTGTCTTATACCTGAAACGAAATTATAGAACCTATCTTATTTCTAATATTGAAAACTCTCCATATTATTATGAAACGCATCCTTCTCTCCGCTCTTGCTGCGCTCCTCTTTTGCGCCGCACAGGCCATGCCCGCCTATCCCGGATTGATTCAGGCCAAGCAGCCCGACGGCCGCATCGTTAGCCTTTATCTGCACGGCGACGAGCACCACCATTGGGCCAGTACGCCCGATGGCTATACCCTTCTGCGCGATGACCTAGGTTTCTGGGCCTTTGCCCAGCGCGACGCACAGGGATTCCTCCAGCCCTCGGCCCTTCGCTACGAAGGCAGCAGTGCGCCCGCCATTCGCGCAGGCATTCCAGCCCGCCTCACTGGCAGTGCGCCTGCCGTGACCGAACTCGCCACGCAGCCCTCGGCCAATCTGAAAGGGCCGCGCCGCGCCAAGAATTTGCAGATTACCACTTCCTTCCCCACCAAAGGCAAACGCAAACTTCTGCTCCTGCTCATCAACTTCAACGATACGGAAACCACCTACACACAGGAGGATTTCCAGCACTTGATGAACCAGGAGAACTACAAGGGCATTGGCTCCTTCCGCGACTATTACCTTGAGCAGAGTTACGGACAGCTGGACATCGAAACCACTGTGACGCCCTGGATCAAGGTAAACGGCAACAAAAGATTCTATAATACCGAGAACGCCCACGAACTGATCATCGAAGCCCTCCGCATCGTGGCCGACCAAATCAATATGGCCGACTTTGACAACGATGGCGATGGCATCCTCGACGGCCTCGCCGTTTTCCATCAAGGCGAGGGCCAGGAAATGACGGGAAGTAGCGCCGACATCTGGTCGCACAGTAGCGAGATTTACGGTTATTCTGTGGGCGGCATCGTTATCAATCGCTACACCATCCAGCCCGAAATCGGCCGCGAGGGAGCTATGAGCAATATTGGCGTCATCTGTCATGAGTTTTGCCACAACCTTGGCTCGCCCGACTTCTATGATACCGACTATGGAGCAAGTGGTGGCGAATATGGCGGCACCGGCGTCTGGGACATCATGGGCGGTGGCGGATGGAACGGCAACAGTGGCGACCGTCCCGCACCTATCAATATGTGGCAGAAGATTCAGTTGGGATGGGTGACACCCCAGACGCTCGATGCCACCACGCGCATCAGCAGTATGCCCTCGGCTTACAGTTCTCCCACGGCCTATTGCATCAATACGACGACCCCTGGCGAATACTTCATTCTTGAGAACTGCCAGCGCGAAGGCCAGTTCAATTCCGCCCTACCTGGCAGCGGCTTGCTCATTTACCATGCCGACGAAACGCTCATTTCGCAGCGCGTCCTCCCCGGTACGCTCAACGCTCTCTATCCCCAGGCCATGTACACCGTTTGTGCTGATGCGGGTCGCGACCCCAACGAGTACAGTTCCTCCTATGGTGACCTGACAAAGCCTGGCACGCCCTTCCCCGGCACAGGTAGCAAGACGGAGTTCTCGGACAATACGCTGCCCTCCTCCAAATCGCGCGCTGGTCGCCGTTCCTATTTCTCCCTCACCCAAATCAGCGAGACGAGCGGCAAGGTTTCTTTCCAGTACACGGCCCTGACCGTGCCGCCCTCGCCCCGCAATCTGAAGGCCGAGGCTCTGCGTGGCAGCGTTAACCTTACTTGGTCCGCGCCCGAGGCCAACGGCACGTACTCCGCGCCCAAGCAGTACACCATCTACCGCAATAACGAGAAGATTGCCACGACAACCTCGCTCTCTTACTTCGACGAGTCGCCCTCCAACGACGGTTTGCTCAATTATGAGGTAGATGCCACGTACAGCGACGGTAATGTGTCGCCCGTTGTGACGGACATCATCAAACTGCCCCTCAACAATGTCGAGGGCATCACGGCCCTGCGCGAAGAAGGCTCCACCACGAATACCTTGCGCTGGACCCTTGGCGACCGCCTCACACGTATTGATCTCACGCCTGGTCTTGGCGAATACAACATCCTTCACCTCAGTGGCATTGATTCCCTTGACTACGTGCAGCGCTTTTCCGCAGAGGACCTCCTTGTTTATAAGGGCGCCAAGATTACGGCCGTCAACATCTTCCCCTTGACCTATCCCGCCACATCTAGTTACGAGGTGCGCGTATGGCAGACGGACAAGAACGGCCAGAATC
>CAMBWV010000092.1 GCA_945871755.1 uncultured Bacteroidales bacterium | reverse complement strand
AATCGGATGTACGGCGACTACTGCCGCTACAACGAGAACACAGGCGAGGCGATTGCCTACGGACGTGCTTTGGCGAAAGATTTCTCGCAGTCGGACGATACCCTCTTCGTGCATGCCGACACCATTCGTATGTTCACCTACAACATTCGCACAGACTCCGTCTATCGTGTCATGCACGCTTGTCCCCACGTGCGTTCCTACCGCTCCGACGTGCAGCTGGTTTGCGATTCGATGGTAGCCAACTCGCAGCTGAAACGCATCGACCTGTACCGCGACCCCATTGTTTGGAGTGACAACCGCCAGATTATTGGTGAGGAAATCAACGTTTTCAGCAACGACTCCACCCTTGACAGTATCTACGTGCAACGCCAGGCCCTAATGGTGGAGCGCCTGGACAGCACACACTACAACCAGGTGGCGAGCAACCTGATGCGCGCTTTCTTCGACAGCAAGGGCGAAATCTACCAGAATAATGCCGACGGCAATGTCTGCGTCATCTTTTATCCGCTCGAAAAGGACAGCGCTCTGCTCTATCAGAACTACCTGGAAACGGCAGCCATGCGCCTCTACCTCGAAGACCGCAAGATGAAGAAGATATGGACCACGGCGGCACAGGGCGAACTCTATCCCATCGGCCTCGCACCGCAGGACCGCACTTTCCTACCCTCCTTCGCCTGGTTCGACTACATACGACCGCGCGACAAGTACGACCTTTTCGAATGGCGCGCCAAGAAATCGGGCAGCGAGCTCAAGGCTTCCATCCGCCGAGAGCCGCCCATCAAAAAACTGGGCAAGAAAAAATCCCAGGACTAGCCCGCTTTTTCTGGTAGGTGATAGAAATCCTACCTTCATCATTCAAAAAAAGATACATGAGCGATATCATCAAACTGCTTCCCGACAGTGTGGCCAACCAGATTGCAGCCGGCGAAGTCATACAGCGTCCTTCCTCTGTCATCAAGGAACTGGTGGAAAACGCCCTTGATGCAGGTGCCACGAAGGTGCAGATAAAAGTCATCGAAGCAGGCAAGGACAGCATACAGGTGGTGGACAACGGCAAGGGCATGAGCGATACCGATGCGCGCCTAGCCTTCGAGCGGCATGCTACATCCAAAATCACAGAGGCTACCGACCTCTTCGCGCTCCGCACCATGGGATTTCGCGGCGAAGCACTGGCTTCCATCGCAGCTGTGGCACAGGTGGAATTGCGCACCCGTCAGGCTGAGAACGACCTAGGCACGTCTCTCCTCATCGAAGGAAGCCACGTCAAGGAGCAAGTGCCCGTGACCTGCCCCATAGGCGCCAATTTCCTCGTGCGTAACCTCTTCTTCAATATCCCCGCACGCCGCAAATTTCTCAAGTCTAACCAGACAGAACTCAATCATATCCTGAGCGAATTTGAGCGCATCGCGCTGGCGCATCCTGAGGTAGAATTTTCGCTCTATTCGGGCGACAGCCTGCTTCAGCAACTACCCACGGGCGGTTTCAAGAAGCGCATCCTCGACCTCTTTGGCAAACGCATGGATGCCCAACTTGTGCCCATTCAGGTGGATACCGAACTCGTACAAATCAGTGGATTTGTGGGCACGCCCCAAGGGGCCAAGAAGAAAGGTGCCCAGCAGTTCTTCTTCGTCAACGGCCGCTACATGCGCCACCCCTATTTCAACAAAGCGCTCCAAACTGCCTACGAACGCCTCATTGCAGACGGCACGCAGGTTTCCTACTTCGTCAATTTCCAGATTGACCCCGCGCGCATTGATGTAAACATCCACCCACAGAAGACAGAAATCAAATTTCAAGACGAGCAAGCCATTTGGCCCATCCTGCTGGCCGGCGTACGCGAAGCACTGGGCAAACACGACGCCATACCCGCCCTCGATTTCGATACGGCAGGCAAGCCCGACATCCCGACTTTCACGGGCGATTTCAGCAACCTCCAAATGCCGCAGGTACACGTCAACCAGGATTTCAATCCCTTTGAAGATTCCGACAGCCCTACCTATAAATCGTCTGCCCACTCTTCTGCCCCTGCTAAGGGCACAGGTGGCAGCAGCCAAGGCGGCAGTTCGTCCTACTCCAGCCACCAGCAGGCCGCGCCCGCAGGTTGGGAGGACCTCTATGCCGAACTAACGGCTCCCGCTGCCGCAAAAAGCGGTTCCTCGCCCGAAGCCAACGCGCTGTCGGCCGCACCCATCGCCCCCAGTCAGGACGAGGCCGCACCTCCTACCCTCTACGCCGACCTGCCAGCGGCAGACCAATCGGCTTGGACGCAAGGCGAAATGCAATGCCTGCAACACCACGGACGCTACATCATCGTTTCGACGGCTGATGGCCTGCTCATCGTTGACCAACACCGCGCCCATATCCGCGTGCTCTACGATGTCTATAAGCGGCAACTGGCCGAGCGTCGCGGTTTCACCCAGGGCCTTCTCTTCCCCGCCCTGATTCAACTCTCGCCCACGGCAGCCCATATGCTCGACCAACTCACCGAGGAACTGACGGGTATCGGTTTCGACCTCTCGCCCCTCGGCGGCGGTTCCTACTCCATCCTCGGCATTCCCGCAGGCACCGAAGGACTCGACCCTGCCACACTCCTGCAATCTCTCGTTGACGACGCGCTCCACGGACAGGTGGAGGTGAAGGAGCAGATACACCATATCATCGCCGCCTCCCTCGCCCGCCGCGCCGCCATGCCCATTGGCCAGGCCCTGAGCGACACAGAGATGCAAGACCTCCTCATCCGCCTCTTTGCCACCGACACTCCCTACTTCACGCCCGAGGGACAACCCACCATGGCGAACCTTTCCAACGAGAAAATCGGGAAGATATTGTGCTAAATCGCGGAGATTTTGGGATTTTTATGCTTTTTTCGGGGAAACGGGCTAATTTTTAAAGGGAAGCACGTGCTGGGTTATAAATTATTACTACCTTTGCACAACGGAATAGGCTCCGCGCAGTAGCCCTTACTGCGCATTGGCCATCCAAAAGCAGGGTGCCGAAGCTCAGGACGAACCCTTTCGCTCACAGGTTTCCCATCCCCATTCAACTAGAAAATTTTAATTTACACTTATAGTTATAGTTATGAAAAAGTTAATGATTGCGCTCGCATTCGTAGGTTTCGCTATGAATGCTGCAGCACAGGGCACTACTGAAGTTCCCGTGCACAAGCACAAGGTTGTTACCAACACCTTCGGTGCTAACTGGTTCATTCAGGCAGGCGCCAACTTCAACGCCTCCTACACTTCGCAGGATAACTGTGGCAACAAGAACCCCTTCAGCGTTGACCGTGGCACTTTCGGCTTCGATGTTGCTATCGGTAAGTGGCATACTCCTGGCATTGGTCTTCGTACGAAGTTCCAGGGTCTCTGGGCCAAGCAGGTAAACACCCGCAACGACCACAAGTCTTACAAGTTCTGGAACGTACACGAGGACGTGATGTTCAACTTCTCTAACCTCTTCTTCGGCTACAACGAGAAGCGCGTTTGGAACTTCATCCCCTACCTCGGTGTCGGTCTGACCAGCACCATCGATCCCAGGAACCTTGAGTTCTC
This sequence comes from uncultured Bacteroidales bacterium, assembly GCA_945871755.1. Taxonomy (GTDB): domain Bacteria; phylum Bacteroidota; class Bacteroidia; order Bacteroidales; family Bacteroidaceae; genus Alloprevotella. The sequence continues at coordinate 1,919 of CAMBWV010000092.1, read as the reverse complement.
CTACAATGCCGGTATCCTCAACACCTTCCGCGTAAGCGACCGCTTCGCCATCAACTTTGAGGTGTACACCGCATGGATGGAAGGAAACTTTGACAACGCTGTTGCTGACCCCTATGGTAGCCACGAGAAGTTCACCTGCCGTCACTGGGACAAGCAGGTGGGCGTATCTGTAGGCGTTACCTACCAGCTCAGCAGAAAGCACAACTGGGATAAGGCTCCCGACGTAGAAGCCCTCATGGCTATGAACCAGGAGCAGATCGACGCTCTCAATGCTTCTCTCCGCGACCAGCAGGACGAAAACGCACGTCTCCGCGACCTCCTCGCCAACCAGAAGCCTGCAACTGCTGCCGCTGTTGAATCTGTTGAAAAGGTCGTTTGCACTTCTCAGAGCGTATTCTTCAACATCGGTTCTGCCAAGATTGCTAGCCGCAAGGACCTCGTCAACGTACAGGAAGTTGCTGACTACGCAAAGGCTAACGGCAAGAAGATTCACGTAGTAGGTTACGCTGACAGCAAGACTGGTAAGCCCGAATTCAACCAGGCTCTCTCCGAGAAGCGTGCTCAGGCTGTTGCCGACGAACTCGTGAAGATGGGCGTAAGCCGCGACCAGATTGTAGTAGAGTCTAAGGGTGGCGTCAACAACCTCACTCCCTACTCTTACAACCGTCGTGCTACCGTTACTCTCATGTAATCAAATCCACTAAGAATAAAGGGCTGCGCCAGATTTTGGTGCAGCCCTTATTTTTTACGTATCTTTCGCTAAGATTCTCAGCAAGAATTTCTGAAAAACTAAGAAGATACTAAGGAAATACTATTTTGCTTCTGTGTAAACCGATGAACGAACTTCAACAAAATCTTTTCGGCATGCGCGATGCTGCGTATGCTGCCTTCATTGCTAAACTTACGCCAGGCTTTCCGCCCAGTCATTTCATTGGTGTGCGGGTGCCTTTGCTGCGAACCATTGCGCGCAGTTTCGCAAAGGGGGAAGCAGACAGCATGTCATTTCTCTCTCACCTGCCCCATTCCTATTACGAAGAGGATATGTTGCACGGGATGCTCATCTCTCTGGTGAAGGATTACGACCGCTGCCTAGACTTAACAGATCGCTTTCTGCCCTACGTGGACAACTGGGCAGTGTGCGATACGCTGTCGCCCAAGGTCTTTGCAAAGCACAAGGCACAACTGCTTGAAAACCTTCTGCGCTGGAGCAGTTCGTCCCATACATACACGTGTCGCTTTGGGCTACGTATGCTGATGACACATTTCCTTGACGACTCTTTCTCCGCTGACATTCTTGAGATTCCTGCTGCCATTCGCAGTGAAGAATACTATGTGAAGATGATGGTGGCATGGTTTTTTGCCACTGCCTTGGCCAAACAATGGGAAGCCACCCTACCCTATCTTGAAAACCGACAACTGGACCCTTGGACGCATCGCAAAACCATCCAAAAAGCCATAGAGAGCTACCGCATTCCGCCCGAGCGAAAGGATTACCTCCGCACGCTGCGCAAGTAGGCGCCTGCCTGAGCCTGCCAACTCATATACGACAAGCCAACGTACACCGCTTTTCCACCACAAAGCATCTAGCCCTCCCAAAATCCCTATACAAGAAAATCAACACGGGCCGCACCAAATCGAGGTGCGGCCCGTGTTTATTTCCTAAGATTTAGATATTCGGAGATTATTTGGCAGCCTGGTTGGCAGCTTCAATCATTTCCTTGGAGGGGAGGATGTAAACCTCTACGCGGCGGTTCTGCTGACGGCCTTCGGCAGTTGCGTTGCTAGCCACGGGGTTTTCTTCACCGCGACCAGTGGTGTACTTGATGTAGTTGGCATTGTAACCTGCGGCGAGGAACTGAGCGCGAACGCTCTGCGCACGATTCTCGGAGAGCTGCTGGTTGAGGACCTTGCTCTGTGCA
>CAMBWV010000091.1 GCA_945871755.1 uncultured Bacteroidales bacterium | reverse complement strand
AGGATGTTGGCGTAGCAAATCTGCATGGCGTCGGCAAACTGGTAGAGGACGAGGAGGGGAATGAGCGACAGGGAAATGGCGATGACCGCTGTGTCTGTCGTGAAGAGGCGGATGAGCGGTTCGGCCAGCAGATAGATGAGGAGGGACGAGCAGGCGGCCATGAGCAGCAGAAGATTGCGGCCCGCAGCGGCAGCATGGAATACGTTCGTGCGGTCGTGTTGCCCGTAGAAGGTGGCCACACGTATGCTCGTGCCTGCGCCGAAACTATAATACAGCAGGAAGCCCAGCGTACCGATCGTCACCATCACCTGATAGGCGGCCAGTTCCACCTTGCCGACCCAGCCCGCCATCACCGCGCTCATCGTAAAGGCGGCGCACTCCAAACCCATCTGTATGGCGATGGGCAGCGACGTCCGCACAATGGCCCCCATACCCTCTAGCGATGTGCGACAGCGGGCAAAGCCCTCGCGATAGGGTGCATACCCCTTCTTCCACCAGAGGGCGGCCACCATCAGCACGACCATCAGCACGCGGGCCAGCAGGGTGGCGATGCCCGCGCCTAGCAGTCCCATTTCGGGGAAGGGGCCTGGGCCGTAGATGAGGAGCCAGTTGCCCAGGATATTAAAGGCGTTGCCTATCATGAGCGTGTACATGCCTAGCGTTGTGTGCGTCAGACCGTCGGTGAACTGGCGCAGTTCGTTGTAGAGCATGACGAAAATCATCGACACGAGGATGACGAGGAAGTAGGGGCGGATGAGGGGAAGGAGTTCGGCGGGTTGGCCGAAGTGCTCCAAGTTGAAGAACGCAATGCCCCAGACCGCCATCAGTAGCAAGCAGAAGACCGTGCCCGATAGGAGGGCAGGCTTCAACTGCTCACCCGCCTCGGCCTGTTTGCCTTGGCCGAATAGTGCGCTGACGATGGGCGTCAGTCCGTAGGAATAGCCCATCAGGAGAAAGGTGAAGAGGGTGAAGAGATTGTTGACAAAGGCAGAGGCTGCCAAGGCGTCAGTGCTATAACGGCCAACCATAAGGGTGTCGGCAAAACCCAAGATGATGACGCCCAACTGGCCAATGGCGATGGGTACTCCTAAGCGGAGGGTTGCGGAATAGTGGGACACGATGGAGATGGTTAGGGGGGATGAGAAGCGTTTTTGGTGCGGTTGAGTTTTTAGTAGTGCTCAGTCAAAACAGGAGCTGCGGCGAATCGCCGCAGCCTTATTGTTTGGTGCAGCGGTTTCGTTACACCTTCTAATGTTCCTATAATAAGTACGAACGCCAAAAGCCTGGCGCAAACATGTTGCAAGCAGGTCGCAGCCGCTGGCCGGATATTATTTCACCTGCACTACCAGATAGCGCGAACTGCTCCAGAAGCTGGTGGTGTTGGTGATGCGCAGTGTATAGAAGCCGTTGGCGTCTTTGTCTAGGCTGTAGGAGTTGGTGGGATGGTTGCTTAGGAGGGAGACCTTTTTGGAGTAGAGGGGGATGGTCTTCTTCACGCGGATGTCGATTTCGGTGAAGTAGCTCTTGTTGGCGTTGGCCGAGCGCATCACCTTGCCGTCCACGAGGATGTGCTGGTCTTGGAGCTCCTTCTTTGTGCCGAAGACGTACCAGGCCGTGTGCAACTGCTTGTCCTGCTCCACGATGGCGCGCTCCTTGTCCGCGTTCTCGTTGGCGAGTTCGTTCACGCGGTTGTTCTGCTGCGCAATCGTTTGGTCCTGCTGGGCGATGGTTCGTCCCTGCTGGGCAATGACGCGCTCGTTTTCTTCCACCTGACGGCGCAATTCGGCGATAGCGCTGTCCTTGCGTGCCAGTTGCTGCTGATAGCCAGCTATGTCCGTGCGCAGAGCCTCCTTCTCCTTTTCGGAGAGTTGCTTGGCGTTGCGCAGGAGTTGCTGCATCTCTTCGATGGACTCGCGATATTCGCGCATCTTCTGTTGGATGAACGCCATGTTTTCAACGATGGCTTGCGAATTGTCGCCGCCCTCCGATTGCAGATTGGTGATACGGCCTTCGGCGGCATTGATTTGTTGCATGATGTCCTGCACCTGTAGGCGCATAGCGTGGAGGTCGCTGCTCTCATTCTGCATTTGGTTGATAACCTGTTGCAACGAGTCTTCGCGCGAGAATGCCATCATGCGTGCGGCTTCCTCCTTCTCGCGTTTGCTGTCGCAGGAGACAGCGGTGCTCAGGCCCACGAGGGCTATGAAAATGAAGAGGATTTGTTTCATATGAAAGGGTTTATGGGTTGGTTAATGTATCATGACTTTGCCGTTGCGGATATATACGCCCTTCGGTATGCTGTAGAGGCGGCGGCCCGAAAGGTCGTAGATGGGTACATTCTTTTCGATGACCACGGGCGGGCGGCAGAGGCCCGTGTTGAGGCTGACGGGTATCTCCTCGCTCCAGGGGCTCACGCCATTCTCCGACAGGGCGCGCACGGCGTAGGAATAGGAGTACTCAGTATTGAGGTCGGTGAATTTGTAGGACGTTTCGGTGGTTGTAAATACCTGTTGTGTCTTCCGCTTGTGCAGCGTGGCGGCTGTGAGGTCCTCGGGCGAGAAATCGCCGTCGTAGATGGTCAGGCGCGAAATGTAGAAACGCTTCTTGGCATTCTCCGCGAGGAGAGTGAAGGTGAAGTCGCCGTCCACGTTGGCCCCATATATATATGTCTTGGCCGCCGAGGTGGGGAAGAAGTAGGCAGCTTCCTTGTTGTTAACCTGTACGATGACGATCGGCTCGTCCGCGTTGTAGCCTGCTAGTTCCACCTCGAATGTGATGCGGCCCGAGGTGCAGTTGAGCGTAGGCGTGGTGAGGTGGCCTGCCGCCTTGCTCGAACCAATCTTTGCGCCCAGACCATCGGATTCATACACTTTCTCGCCCGTCCAGCCTGGCATTGTGGTGTATGTGTCCAGTTGGGAGGCAATGTCCGAGGTGCTCTTGCCGCTGAATTGCTGGAAATCCTCTTGCAGGAGTATTGCGTCTTCGGGATCTACGCCTTGGTTGTCGTTGGTCGTCAGGCGCACTTTGTAACTTGTGGCACCCTCCACCGCGCTCCAACTGATGGAGAAAGCATTCGCGCTAGTCTCGTCCGTGGATGGGGCGGGCGTATCGAGTTGTGCGCCGCCGTCGAAGAGGAACGAGATAGTGCCGTCGGCATTCTCCTTAATCTCTGAGAGCGAATGGTTGAGGAGGTACGAGCCGTCCGTATTCTGGTTGAACAGGCCAGCCTTGGGCGTGGACATATTGCTCAGTTCGGTGTTGCCGCGTGTGCCAGGGTAGGGGTCGCCTGCGATGTAGGTTTCGCCATAGTAAATGCTTTTGAGCGAACCATCGGCGGGGACAATCGTCATGCGCTGGTGCGAACTATAATAGTTCACGCGGTTTCCAATCCACGTATCTGCGTCGAAGTCCACGTGGAGCACGAGGAGACCATGTCCGTAGCCGTAGGCATCGCCTGCTATCTTCTGACGATTCTCCAAGAGATAGTATTCGTTGCGGTTGCCCTCATTATATATAATGTAGGCTGCGGGCTCGCTGGCCAGCGGTTTCATATTTTGGATGGAGGCAGGGTCTTTCAGTTCGGTCGGAGTGAGCCATCCGCAATACATGCGCTCGTAACTGGTATATTCCCAGGGCACTTCGCCGTTCCCCGTTGGTCCGTTGAGGCAGCCGTAGTCCATCAGGTCCCAGCAGCTCATGCCAAAATTGTCGTTGTCGCTCGTGTCATAGAAGTCGGGGATGGCCATGCAGTGGCTAAACTCGTGGCAGGCTGTGCCGATGCCGTCGATGATGCCGCCGCTGGTGCCGCGAAATTCGTTGGAAGTGGCGTAGGTATCTACGTGAACGCCGTCCACCGTGATGACGCCATCGCCATCGCCTAACTGCACAGCGGCCGAGAGCATCCATTCGTGGGGCCAAATGGTGTTGGAGGGTGCCCAGTTTGCTTCACCGTAGCCAGCATAGATGACATAGACCTGGTCCACCTCGCCATCGTTGTCCCAGTCGTACTTTGTGAAATCTACACCTGCCTTGTCGGCCAGATGGATAGCCTCGCTCACCATCTCGGCAGGGTGCAGGTCGTTGCCGTTGGCGTCGTTGCTGCCGTAGTACGACATGTTCTTGCTGACAGTCACGGGACCCACCACATCGAAGGTGAGGTCAAATTGTCCATAACTACATCTGTAGAAATAGTCATGGACGCTAAATTCCATACCGTGCTTGTTGTAGCCCACCTTGTTGAAATAGTCGTTGAAATCGGCCTGCGTGTATTGCATCGCCAGGTCGGCAAAGTTCACAAGGATGACGAGGCCCTTTTTCTGACCGCTGACAGGATTGGAGGTAGCGCCCAAGGTGGCACGGCTTTTCTGCCCGCGCATCATGCGGGCCCTGTTGGCAGCAGCGCGGCGCTGTTGGCCCAAGGCGAGCCGCTCTTGGCTGAGGGGGGCATAGCGACCGTCGGCCTGTGCTACGTAGCGGTTGCCCGAGGCATCGGTACAATAATGCAGATACTCGTCACCGCCAAAGGTGGCAGTAACTTGGCTTCCGTCCGTAAGGGTAATGGTGCGCTTGACACGCTTGGCAGGAATCGCCAGCAGGGTTGTGGCCAAGCAGAGCCCCAGCAGGGTTAGGAAATAACGTTTCATGATGATTCTTTTCGGTTTACAAAGGGGAGGCGCTTTGTATGACGCTTCAAATTTTCTAGGGTAAATGTTTTGAAATTGGCTTATTGCTCCTCTTCGGCAGGCGCATCGGGTTTGGGGCCGCGCTCCTTTTTCTTCTTCTTGACTTCGGGTGCACCACCCACGAGGAGTACAAACTCACCCTTCGGCTCGTGTTCGGCAAAGTGGGCCTGCACCTCGGCAATGGTGCCGCGGACACATTCCTCGAATACCTTCGAAATCTCGCGCACAGCCGCCATCGGACGGTCGGCACCGAAGGTCTCGGCAAACTGGCCCAGCGTCTTGACCACGCGATAGGGCGATTCGTAGAATATCATCGTGCGCGGCTCGGTGGCCAACTCCGCCAGACGCGAGGCGCGCCCTTTCTTCTGCGGCAGGAAGCCCTCGAAGGTGAACCGCTCGCAGGGTAGGGCCGACGATACGAGGGCGGGGACAAAGGCGGTGGCACCAGGCAGGCACTCCACGCGCACACCGCGGGCTGCACAAGCACGAACGAGCATGAAACCAGGGTCGGAGATGGCGGGCGTGCCAGCATCGGAAATCAGGGCCACGTTTTCGCCCGCAGCAATGCGAGCCGCAAAGGCTTCGGCCGTTTGGTGCTCGTTGAACTTATGGTGTGAACTCAGTCGGTTCTTGATGTCGAAATGTTTGAGGAGCATCCCCGATGTCCGCGTGTCTTCCGCCAGAATCAGGTCCACCTCCTTGAGAATCCGCAGGGCGCGAAGCGTGATGTCTTCGAGGTTGCCCACGGGTGTAGGTACGAGATAGAGTGTTCCCATGCCGCAAATTTATGGATTTCCGCCCGAGT
>CAMBWV010000090.1 GCA_945871755.1 uncultured Bacteroidales bacterium | reverse complement strand
CACCCAGGGCGCCGCTTCGCTCTGCCCTGGGCTACGAGCAGGTTGCCCCTGCGGGGCGCACAGACGGCATCATTCCACCCACAATTAGTTCCCAGCCAAACTGATTTTTTCGGGCAAAAAACGACCTGAGTAGTTACGCGAAATGTCCGTCTATTTCTGCATCAACTCCTCGAGGAAACTATCTAGATCGCCCGAGAGGCCCTCCATGAGGTTGCCGCTGACGAGCATCAGTTCGTCATCTACGAGGTAGAGTTCGGCCACGGTTTCCTTCTCCTCGTCGGTGAGCACGAAGGAGTAGGGTTTGAGGATGGGCAGGTTGTCGAGGAGTTCGCGCTCTTGCTGAATGGCGCTGAGCAGGATGGGCTGGATGTCAGCATAGAAGTTTTCGGCCTTATTGCCAATCCAGCTCTCCACGACGCAGCGCGTCAGCTCCTCTTCTTGGTCGTTAAATATGAGTAGCTCACCACTCTCCTGCTTCACCTGCAGGTAGAGGTCGGTGAGCGGCATATTTTCTGCATCGTTCGTAAACTTGGACGCGGCCTTGCGCAGAGCTCGCGTGATTTGCTGGAGTGTCTGTTCGGAGATATTCATATCGGAAAGATTTATCGGTGGGAAGGAAGCGGGGATGCCTATTTTTTATTTACTCGTCATTATATCGAGCACCTTGCGGTCGGTTTCGTTCATGGAGTCGGCACCGATGCTGACCAGGTTGGCGATGCTCAGGTCCACATCGTCGTCGATGATGCCTTCGACCGAACTAACGCACTCGCCCTGCATCGCCAGCATGGCCGAGAGAACGGCCGTGCTCACACCAGAGGTCAACTTGAGGGCGCAACTCGGTTTGGCGCCATCACAAATCATACCTGTGAGGTTGGCTATCATGTTCTTCACAGCGTAGGTCACCTGCTCGTAGCCGCCACCCATCAAGTAGGTGATGCCGCAGCTCGAGCCTGTGGAGGCCACCACGCATCCGCAGAGGGCGGAGAGCGAGCCGAGGTGCTGCTTGATGTAGATAGCCGTCAGGTGGCTGAGTATCAAGGCGCGGGTCATCTCCTCGCGCGTATTGTGGTTTTCCTCGGCAAAGACCACCACGGGATTCGTGGCGCAGATGCCCTGATTGCCACTCCCCGAATTGCTCATGACGGGAATCATGGCGCCAGCCATACGAGCGTCGCAGGCGCAGCCCGTGCTGGAGAGGATGTGCGAGAAGATACTGTCGCCCATGATGCCGCGCCCCAGCGGACGCGAAAGGGCCTTGCCCAGGCAATGGCCGTAGTTGCCAGCAAGCGACTGTTGCGCCGCCGCTTCGTTGAGTCGGCGCGCTTCCTGAATAAATTCTATTTCGGCGAGCGGTGCTGTGGTGGCAAAGTCATATACCTTGCGCAGGTTCAAACACAGCGGTGCGGCCTCGGTCGGAGCATCCGTTGCTTCGGTCGCACTGGAGGCAGCCTGTCGCTGGTCGAGCGTGGCCTGTCCGTCGCGCGCTATATATATAAGGTGTGTATGGCGATGGGCGATGACCACTTCGGCATGGTGACCTTCGGCATCGTAGGTATGAATCTCCACGTAGAGTTTGCTGGGCGCGTCTTCCTTGAGCCCAATCTGTATGCGGTCTTCGGCGATATACGCTTTGCCCTGCTCAACTGCCTCGGGCGTGCAGTCGCGCAAGACTTCCAGTCCATAGGCCGAACGTCCCACGATTGCCCCCAAGGCGATGGCAATAGGCAGGCCCACCATCCCCGTGCCAGGGATGCCCACGCCCATAGCGTTCTTGAGAATATTCGCACTCAGTTGTGCTTCAATACGAACGGGCAAACTGCCCAGTTCTTCGGTGGCACGGGCCACGGCCAAGGCCACACAGATGGGCTCGGTGCAACCAATGGCAGGCACCACTTGCTCCTTAACGAGGGCTATAATCTGTGCTCTTTCTTCAGGTGTAATCATGGGACTAGAATGAGTGAAGATTCTTGTTAGAAACAGGGGGATTCTTAGTTGGGAGAATTTTTTAGCACGAATGTCTCGAATTGTTCGAATGCTGGAGAGTGTGTTTTCTTTTTTCCACCACGAATTACACGAATGTTGACCATGTCCGCGGCGCTCATTGCATTCGTATGATTCGAATAGATTCGTGTGAAACACGAATCGAATTGTTCCTGCAGTTAGCCTCTCAGCCACATTCGAAAAATTCGTGATATTCGTGTTTTTAAAAACAGGTTGTTATATAGAAGGAGTTATCTTCAATGAGTACGAACACCTTACTCACACCTTGCAAGCAAGGTGCGGTACTTTCACGTTACTCCCTTTTTCTGTTGCAATGCTTTGACTATCGAGCCAGCAGCCAAAGGCTGCGTTGAAACTAGGAAGCCGCAGGCTTCCGTTGAAACTTGAAACTAGGGGACAAAGTCCCCGCATGAAACTAAGGTCGCGCAGCGACCGTTACTATTGTCGCGCAGCGACACGATATTCACAAGGCGTCATATTGTAGGCGCGGCGGAAAGTATTGTAGAAAGTTTGGCGCGAGGCAAAGCCCGAACGGAGGGCGATTTCCTCGTTCGTCGTGCAGGCGTGACGAGGGTCGCGCAGCAGCTGGCAGGCTAGGCGCAAACGATAGCGCATGACCATGCCCGCAAAGTTCTCTTCCTTGGAGTGTTCGGCAATGGCTTCGGCCAGCAGGCGCGGCGAGATGCCGAGGGTCTTGGCCATCGTGATGGAGGTACAATCGGGATGGCGGTATAGTTTCTGGCTCAACAGCGTGTGGCGAATGGTGGCATAGAGCGCCTTCAACCGCTCGCGGCGCAGACGTTGGCGGCGCGTCAGGAGCAGGGGCTGCTTATTGGATGAAGCGGAAGACGAAGAAGCGTTTGACATGGCGATTGAAAAGGATTTTTCAAGGATGTTTAAGGGTTCTTTACCGCAAAAGTAATATTTTTATTTGAGGCGTGGCGGTGGTCTGCACAAAAAAAGCTATTTTTGCAAGACCTAAGTCATACGGCGTAGGCTCACCCCCTACCCTTTTCCTAAAAATCTACGATTATGACACGTGAAGAACTCGTACAAAACATCACCCGCAAGAAGTCTTTTCTCTGCGTAGGCTTGGACACCGACCTCAAGAAAATACCGCAGCACTTGCTCGCCGAGGCCGACCCCATCTTCGCCTTCAACAAGGCCATCATCGATGCGACGGCCCCCTACTGCGTGGCCTACAAACCCAACCTCGCCTTCTACGAGTGCTTCGGCCTCAAGGGCTGGGAAGCCTTCGAGAAAACCGTGCGATATATCCGCGAGAACTACCCCGACCAGTTTATCATTGCCGACGCCAAGCGCGGTGACATTGGCAACACCTCGGCCATGTACGCCCGTGCCCTCTTCGAGGAACTGGACGTGGACGCCGTGACCGTGGCCCCCTACATGGGCGAGGACAGCGTGAAGCCCTTCCTGGGCTATCCGGGTAAGTGGGTGATTCTGCTGGCGCTGACGAGCAACCCTGGTTCGCAAGACTTCCAGATGATGGAGTCGGCCCAGGGCGAGAAGCTCTTTGAGCGCGTGCTGCGCCGCTCAGGCGAATGGGCCACGCCGGACCAGATGATGTACGTCGTAGGTGCCACCCGCGGCCGCGCCTTTGAGGACGTGCGCGCCATCGCTCCCACCCACTTCCTGCTCGTGCCCGGCGTAGGCGCACAGGGCGGTTCGCTGGAGGAGGTGTGCAAGTACGGCATGACCTCGCACTGCGGCCTGCTGGTCAACTCCTCGCGCGGCATCATCTACGCCGACAGCACACCCGCCTTTGCCGAAGCCGCTGGTCAGGCCGCCAAACAGTTGCAAGAACAAATGGCAGCCCTGCTGTAGGAAACAAGGAGGAGCGCACAAACCATGACAAATCCCATTGACAATATCGCCCTGCCCATGCCCGCCGTCGTGGAATGGTCGCCCAACATTATCCTGGTGGACGGCGACTACATAGACCGCGTGGCCTTCGACCTCATCGTCAACTTCGAGCGTATGATTGGCCGCCGCATTCCGCCCGCTGACCTCGCCCGATGGCTCGACTGCGTCGCACTGGACGGCGGACTGCGCCCCGGCGACAACCACCTGCAGGCCGTATTCATCCATCGACCCGAAAACCCAAAGCTCCAGCACTTCGCGCCCGCCCACTACAAGGATGAACTGGACGGCAAAGCCTTCAGCGACAACCTCGGCGAGTTCACCCTCCACTCCGTACAGGCGGAAGGCCCCATCACGGCCGAAGACCTCTACGCCGAAAGCCTCGAGATGCTCCTCACCTCCGCACAAGTGGAGCGCATCATGGTCGTGGCCGACATGGACAGCCAGTTCGACCGCCTGCGCCGCATCGTTGAGAAAGCCGAAGGACAGCACGACGTCACCTTCTTCAGCATGGCCCCCCTGCCCAACAGCCGAAAATTCTTCAGCGAAATTCTGGGCTACAGCCTCATGGCTGCCCTCGGCATCAGTGGCGAAGAACTCCGTCAGTGACGGCCCCGCCCCCATTATTTAGCATCCAACATTAACCTTAAATACTTATTATCCAATGGACCTGAATCTCCAAAACATCGTTTCGCAGTTTGACATCCAGGGCAACGTCACCGACGTTCGTCCCCTTGGCAACGGACTCATCAACACCACCTACAAGGTGGAAACCGAGGGCGACGCCCCCAACTATGTGCTCCAGCACGTCAACAACGCCATCTTCCCCGACGTGGACATGCTCATGGACAACATCGTAGCCGTGACCAACCATATCCGCGCCAAATATGAAGCCGAAGGCGTGGCCGACCTCGAGCGCAAGGTGCTCCGCTTCGTTCCCGCCAAGGATGGCAAGTACTACCACTTCGATGGCGAGAAGTACTGGCGCGTGATGGTGTTCATCCCCGACACCGTTAGCCAAACTGCCGTTACCCCCGAAAGTTCCTACATCGTAGGCGAAACCTTCGGCAACTTCCAGGCCATGCTCGCCGACATCCCCGCACAGCTGGGCGAAACCATCAAGGACTTCCACAACATGGAGTTCCGTCTCCAGCAGCTCCGCGAGGCTGTGGCCGAAAACAAGGCTGGCCGTCTGGCCGAAGTGCAGTGGCTCGTTGACGAACTCGAGGCACGCGCCGAAGAAATGTGCAAGGGCGAACGCCTCCACCGCGAGGGCAAACTCCCCAAGCGTATCTGCCACTGCGACACGAAGGTGGACAACATCCTCTTCGACCAGGACGGCAAGGTGCTGTGCGTCATCGACCTCGACACCGTGATGCCCAACTTCATCTTCTCCGACTTCGGCGACTTCCTCCGCTCCGCAGCCAACACAGGCAAGGAGGACGACAAGGACCTCGACAACGTCAACTTCAATATGGACATCTTCAAGGCCTTCACCGAGGGTTACCTCAAGAGCGCCCGCTGCTTCCTCACTCCGCTGGAGATTGAGAACCTCCCCTACGCAGCAGCCCTCTTCCCCTACATGCAGACCGTACGCTTCTTGGCCGACTACATCAACGGCGACACCTACTACAAGACGCAGTA
>CAMBWV010000089.1 GCA_945871755.1 uncultured Bacteroidales bacterium | reverse complement strand
TGGCCGTCTGGGCGCGCATGGCAAAGATGTCGAGGATGAGCGAGGTGCGGTCCAGCACCTTCACCTTGAGTTCGCGCTCGATATTGCGGAGTTGCTTGGCCGAGAGTTCATCGTCGAAGATGACCATGCCGACTTCGCGCTCGGCATCCTCTTCGGCCACAATATACTGGCGGATTTCCTCCAGCTTGCCTTTGCCCACGTAGGTCACGGAACTGGGCCCGTCCATGCGCTGCGTGAAGCGGCGAACGGTGACTGCGCCCGCCGTTTCGGCAAGAAACTCGAGTTCGTCCAGGTATTCTTGGGTTTTGCGCTCGTCCTGTTTTTTCGTGATAAGTCCCACGAGGACAGCGGTTTCGGTTTTAGCTTCAGATTGGATGAATTCCTTCATTCGGAGAGAGGGATTAGAGATGAAAAAAAGGGGAATGGGCGGGCGCACAGCGGGCATAGACAGTAGCCCTGGCAATGGAAGGGAAGCGCGGGCTCCGCCCCTTGGTTGTTGCAAAAGTACAAAAAATAAACCGTTCGCCTTTTCAAACCAAAAAATATATGTACCTTTGGAACAAAATTCAGCCCCCACTGCGGCCAAATGTCAGTGTGCTGCGCGCTGCGGCGGAGGGACTTTCAAACAAGACAACTAATAACCTAATAACTACTGCCAATCATGATTGACGTAAAAGAACTGCTCGCTGCCTGCGAGGAAAAGATGGAAATGAGTGTGATGCACCTGGAGGAAACCCTCTCCCACATTCGCGCCGGTAAGGCCAACGTGCACATCCTCGACGAAATCCGCGTGAACTCCTACGGTTCGATGGTGCCCATCAACAATGTGGCCGCCATTACGACACCCGACGCTCGCACCATCGCCATTAAGCCCTGGGATAAGTCCATGTTCCACCACATCGAAAAGGCCATCATTGATTCCAACGTAGGCATCATGCCCGAGAACAACGGCGAAATCATCCGCCTCGGCATCCCGCCTCTCACGGAGGAGCGCCGCCGCGACCTGACCAAGCAGTGCAACAAGGAAGGTGAGGAAACCAAAGTGGCCATTCGCAATGCCCGCCGCGATGGTATTGAGAAACTGAAGAAGGGTCTGAAGGACGGTCTTCCCGAAGACGTGGAGAAGGATTCCGAAGGCGACCTCCAGAAAATCCACGACCGCATGGTCAAGAAGGTGGAAGACCTCCTTGCCGCCAAGAGTAAGGAAATTATGACAGTGTAAGATAGTTAGGAGTTAGGAGTTAGGAGTTAGGAGTCTTTTGCAATTAGGAATTCCTCTCCAATTCCTCCTCTCCAATTCCTCTATAATCCTCTAAAATCCTCTCCCCAAATCCCAAGAAAAGACTCCTAACTCCTAACTCCAAACTCCTAACTAAAAATGACCACCCACGGCCAAGTAATCCGCAACACAGGCAGTCACTACGAAGTGCGCACAGACGATGGGCGCATAGTGCCCTGCCGCGTCAAAGGTAACTTCCGTCTGCGCGGCATCCGCTCAACCAATCCCGTGGCCGTGGGCGATGGAGTCACCATTACGATGGCTGGCGATGAACTGGCCGCAGGCGAGGCTGCCTTCATTACCGAAATCGACGAGCGCCGCAACTATATCATCCGCAAAGCCTCCAACCTTTCCAAGCAAAGCCACATCCTAGCCGCCAATATCGACCAGGCTTTGCTCATCGTCACCATCGCGCGCCCCGAAACGTCCACCACCTTCATCGACCGCTTCCTGGCCTCCGCCGAAGCCTATCGTGTGCCCGTCATCCTCGGATTCAACAAGGCAGACGACTGGCAAACCGATGAAGAGCGCGCCCGCGCTGACGAACTGATGGCCCTCTACGCAGGGATTGGTTACGAATGTTTCGCCCTGTCGGCCTTACAAAATACAGGCATAGAAGCCCTGCGCCAACAATTGGCGGGACGCATCACCCTCTTGGCAGGCCACAGCGGTGTGGGGAAGTCCACGCTGCTCAACCTCCTTGTGCCTGAGGCCCATGCGCGTACTGCCGAAATTTCCGCAGTGCATGGCACGGGTATGCATACGACCACGTTCAGCGAACTCTTCGACTTGCCCAATCAAGCAGGCAGCCTCATTGATATACCAGGCATCAAGGGCTTCGGCACCTTTGATATGGAAACCGAAGAAGTGTCGCACTATTTCCGCGAAATCTTTGCCGTGGCAGCCGACTGCCGCTTCTCCAATTGCACCCATACCCGCGAACCGGGCTGTGCGGTGCTCGAAGCCGTAGAGCAGGGACGCATCGCCCTCTCGCGTTATGCTTCTTACCTCTCTATGCTGGAGGACAAAGAGGAAGGCAAGTACCGCGCCGCCTTCTAGCATTGCTCAATCATCAATCTCTCACTTATGAACACGCTCATCATTATTCTGCTCCTGCTTGCGCTAGTATTGTTCGCGCTTGAGATTTTCGTTTTTCCTGGCTTTGGCATTTCAGGTATTGGCGGCATTGCCAGTTTGGGCAGTGCCATATACCTTATATATAATGAGTATGGTGGCAACGCGGCCCTTGGCACCTTGGTGGCCTCTGGGCTGGTGCTGGCCCTCTGTATCTGGTGGGTGATGCGCTCAAAGGCCATTGAGCGCGTTTCCCTCAAGAGTACGATTGACAGCACAGCCGCCACGCAGGCCCAACTCTCCGTGAAAGTGGGCGACAAAGGAAAGGCCCTCACCCGTCTGGCCCTCATCGGCAACGCACGTATCAACGGACAGGTCGTGGAGGTGAAGTCCTCGGGCGAGTTCCTCTCGGAAGGCACACCGATACAGGTCATCGCTGTCAACGAAGCCCTGATTATTGTCGAAGAACTCCACGAGGCGTAAGGGCTGGGCACTTGGTTGTGCAGATAAGGCACTTAGTTTTTCCTCGGAGCAAGGAATCGGCTCTGTTTAGTGCAAGAAATAAGACAACTTTACTAATCTATAATAATTTCGCGTATGAAAAAGATTCTACTCTCTTTACAGAGCGTGCTGTCGCGGTGCAGCCTATTGCTGGCACTCTTGGCCGTGTCCGTATCGGCCATGGCACAGCAAAAGACGCTCAACTTTACCTATTTCCAACTGACGGAAGAAGAATCCGACCGCTATCAGCAGTTCGGCCTGGGCGATAATTCCGTTGTGAATGAGGTATATAGCGTGGCCATCTTTGTGCCCGCAGAACTGGCCGGCAAGAAAATCGAAGAGGTTTCCTTCATTGTCAATTCTCCCTCTAATGTGACGGACCTCAAGGTTTGGGCTTCTACCAAATTACCTTCGTCCGCTTCTGCCGCCACCCTCTTCTGTCAGGACGTGACAGCCAGTGCGGATGTCAAGGAACGTATCTCCACGCAAATTGAAGGCGACCACGTGGTTCCGACCAAGGGATGCTACGTGGGCTATTCCTTGAAAGTGACCAGTATATCGCTTTCCACTGGCAAGAATCCCGTAATTGTGGACAAAGGCCCAGGTTGTGCGGGTGGTTTCTTCATCAAAACCTCTACCCTAGTTACCGATTGGACGGATTTGGCGTTAGATTTTGATCTCAATGCTTCAATAGCCGTTACCCTCACGGGCGAGAATTTCAATAGCAATGCGGCTAGATTCCAAACTACGTCCTTCTCTGAAAAGGTTGCTCTAAAGGGAACTAGTACGTCTGCCACAGTTTCCATATTCAACAATGGTTACCAACCGATTTCCTCCTTCTCCTATGTGCTGGAGAACCTTGCCACGAACGAAACCTTCGCAGAGAAAACCATCAATCTCAGTGGCACGTCTGTCATCAAGCCTTATGTGGGTGACTACGTCCAACTTCCGATTCCTGCCAACACTGCTGGTTTCCACAATTACCGCTTCAAACTCACGAAGGTCAATGGCGTGGCCAACGAAATGACGAAGGACGTGACCCTGACGGGCGATGTCCTATGTCTGAACAAGAGCGAGAAACGCACAGTCCTTGAAGAGGAATTTACGGGAACGTGGTGCGGCTGGTGCCCGATGGGTATTGTTGGAATGGATCGCTGTATGGAGCAATATCCTGACGACTGGATTGGCATTGCAATCCATGGCGGTAATTATGATTATATCACGTCCAACGATTTCAAACCCTTGCTGAACAAGGTGTCGGGATTTCCTTCCTGCTTCGTGGACCGTGCAGCGGACATCTATCCCCTTGATGTGGCGCAGTATATGCCGCAGTTCCTCCAGAATCCCTCTGAGGCTGCGCTCCGTGTGAACGCTTACTGGAACGAAACGCAAGACTCTATCATCGTTATCTCCGAGACCACGTTCAGTGTGGACCGCGACGATGCTCCTTATGGCGTGGCCTACGTGCTCGTTGGCGACGATATCAACAGCGGTACTGCTGGTAGGCAAACCAACTACCTGAGTGGGCAAAGTTACAGCGATGCGGACCTGCAAGAATGGGCCAATAAGCCATCAAAAGTGACGATGAACTATGACCATGTGGGCATTGCCGCCCTGTCAATCATGGAAGGTGTGGAAGGCTCTATCCAAGCGCCCATCGTTTCTGGCCGCACGCAGAAGCACACGGCTCTGTTCGACATCACGGAAGGCATCCGCTCCACCAAGGGTGTGGAGATGATTCAGGATGTTGACCGCCTGAGCGTGGTGGCTATACTTATCAACAGAAACAACGGCCGCGTAGTCAACGCCGCCCAGACAACCATTGCCGAATATGTGGCAGGTATTGAGAATCTGCAGGGCGACGACACGCAAATCCTCGAGCACTACACCGTTGACGGTAAGCGCACGAACGGTTTTGTCAAGGGTCTGAACATTCTCAAACTCTCCAACGGAAAAGTTATCAAGGTGCTGAAGTAACGCTCTGCCCGAACCAATTTCCCTGCAGGCTTTCCCATCCGCCTGCAAAGGAAAACCATAAAAATCAGCCAGGGGCTGTGTCTGCGCGACACGGCCCCTGGCTTTTTCTTGGCTTCTCCCGAAATCCTTCTTCCTTCTCCCGAAATCCTTCGAACCTTGCGATCTCTCCTTGGGTAAGGTTTAGCCGCGCGGTCCCTGGCGCATAATCAGCAATGCCACGGGTACACCCACGAGGGCCGTAATGGCGTTGAGCGGGAGAACCATCCCCGCACCGCCGATGAGGCTAATCAGATGGCAGGCCAACGAGATGTTGGCGCCCCAAAGCAGGGTGGCGGGCAGGAGGCGGCGATGGTCGGCTGTGCGAAGGGTCAAGCGGGCCACGTGGGGTACGGCCAGACCGATGAATGCTATAGGGCCGCACAATGCGGTGCAGACAGCGCACAATCCACCGCCCAGTGCGAGGATGCCCAACCGCAGAGGGCGCAAACGGTAGCCTAGGTTTTGTGCATAGGCATCGCCAAGCAGGAGCGCGTTGAGCGGTTTACCCAGACACAAGGCCGCACCTAGGCCCACGCACACCAGCGTGGCGAAAACGGGCAAGGCATCCAGTCCCACACTGCCATAGGAACCCATGCCCCAAACAACGTAACTGCGCAGCCCATCGGCACTGGCGAAGAAACTGAGCAGGGTGACCACGGCTC
>CAMBWV010000088.1 GCA_945871755.1 uncultured Bacteroidales bacterium | reverse complement strand
ACACTTCGCAACAGTTCATCAACTGTTAATTTGCAGCGATTTGCAGCAGACGGGGTCTGGCAGGTGTTATATTACGAGGCAGGCGGGGAATCGGGATTTTCCTTTGCGGGGAATCGGGATTTCCGGACGGCTTTGCTCGTCCAGACGGCTTTGCTCGTCCGGATGGCTTTGCTCTTCCGGAAAATCCGGAAAATCCAGGAAATCCGGAAATTTCGGAAATTCCCGCGCTATCGCCCTCCCTCGGCCAGCCGAATCACTTCGTCGGCGATGTCGGAGGCGGCATTGGGGCGAGCCAGGCGGAGGATGTTTTGCGCGAGGGCTTGCAGCTTTTTGTTGTTCTTGACGGTGCTGATGGCTGTAGGCAGGAGGTTTTCGGGGGCTTCGGCATCGGGCACGTAGAGGGCAGCGTCCTTCTGCACGAGGGCCATAGCGTTCTTCGTCTGATGGTCCTCGGCCACGTTGGGCGAGGGCACGAGGATGACGGGCTTGCCGAGGAGGCAAAACTCGCTGATGCTGCCTGCGCCTGCACGGCTGACCACGAGGTCGGCGGCGGCATAGGCCACGGCCATGTCGCTGATGAAGTCCGTCACGTGGAGATTGGGCGGACAGGTGCGCTCCCTGAGTTGCTGGGCGATGGCTTCGCTGTAGTACTTGCCCGTTTGCCAAACAAACTGCACATCACTCTGCTGGCGGATGAGTTCCAACTGCTGGAGAACGCTTTCGTTCATGGAGCGGGCACCGAGGCTGCCGCCCACGATGAGCACGGTGCGCTTCGCGGGGTCGAGGCCCATTTGCTGCGCCGCCTCTTGGCGCGAGAGGGCGATGTGGAGCAGGTTCTGGCGTACGGGATTGCCCGTGAAGAGGATGCGGTCGGCGGGGAAGAAGCGCTCCATGCCGTCGTAGGCCACGCAGATGCGGCGGGCGTTTTTGGCCAGGAGTTTGTTGGTCACGCCCGCATAACTATTCTGCTCCTGTAGGAGGGTGGGGATGCCCATCTTGCCTGCTACGTCAAGCGTGGGACCGCTGGCATAACCGCCCACGCCCACAGCCACCATCGGGCGAAACGCCTTGATGATGCGGCGGGCCTTGATGCGGCTGCGCAGGAGCTTGATGACCACGCTCACGTTGCGCCACAGGTGTTTGCGGTCGAAGCCTGCCACGGGCAGTCCCTTGATTTCGTAACCGGCAGCGGGCACGCGCTGCATTTCCATGCGACCCTCGGCACCGACAAAGAGGATTTCAGCGTCGGGTCGCTTTTCGCGGATGGCGTTGGCAATACTCACGGCGGGGAAGATGTGTCCGCCCGTGCCGCCTCCGCTGATGATAACGCGGATATTCATAGGGCGATGGTTCTTAGCAGGCGATGCACTCAATCTCTACGCGCGCCCCCTTCGGCAGGGTCTTGACGGCAACGGCCGAGCGGGCGGGGAAGGGTGCCTGGAAGTATTCGGCATAGACCTCGTTCATTTCGGCGAAGTCGGCCATATCGGCCAGGAAGACGGTGGTCTTGACCACATTGTCGAGGGTGCGACCTGCGGTGGCAAGGATGGCCTTCATGTTTTCGAGGGACTGGCGGGTGAGTTCCTTGATGCCGCCCTGGGCAAATTCGCCCGTGGCGGGGTTGATGGGCAACTGACCCGAAACGAAGACGAGGCCACCTGCTTCGATGGCTTGGCTGTAGGGACCGATGGCTGCGGGAGCCTGAGTAGTAGCAATGGGAGTTTTCATGGTGTGATAGGGTTTGGAAACAGAAAACAACGGCCCAGCGGCTTGCGCGTAAAGGAGGTGCGCAGGCTGCTGGGCCGTCCTGATGATATTATTTCAGATAGTCGTCAAAATAGCGGGTGATGCGCTCGTGCAGATGGACCATGTCGGGGCCCATCATGTTGTGACCCTGGCCCGGATAAACGAAGTAGTCGGGCTGCGTGCCTGCATCCTCGCAAGCGCGAAGGAAGGCCAGCGAATGCTGAAGCACACAGGTGGGGTCGTTGAGGCCGACAATGATTTGCAGACGGCCGCGCAGATTCTTGGCCTTGCCCAGCAAACTGCTGGAGGCATAGCCTTCGGGGTTTTCCTCGGGCGTATCCATATAGCGCTCGCCGTACATCACCTCGTAGTACTTCCAATCGATGACAGGACCGCCTGCCACGCCCACCTTGAACGTTTCGGGATAGGAGCAGATGAGGTTCGTCGTCATAAATCCGCCGAAGCTCCAGCCGTGCACACCGATGCGGTCGGCATCCACATAGGGAAGGGTTTTCAGGAAGGCCACACCCGCCATCTGGTCGGCCATTTCAACGTCGCCGAGGTGGCGATGCGTGCAACTTTCAAAGTCGAAACCGCGATACTGTGAACCGCGATTATCGACCACGAAAAGCACATAGCCGCGCTGGGCCATATAGATTTCCCACGGGCGTGCCCAATAGTTGAAGCTCTCCTGCACATTGTGGGCGTGGGGACCGCCATAAACATACACCACCGTGGGATATTTCTTGTTGGGGTCGAAGTCCACGGGCTTTACCAGGCGATAGTAGAGGTCGGTCACGCCATCGGCCGCCTTCACAGTGCCACTTTCGATGGTCGGCACCTTGTAATCGGGCCATGGAGTGGCGATGGCAGGCGCAATGGGTTGCACCTTGCCCGTCGTGGTGGAGAGATAATCCTGCTGGCGATACATGGTCGGCTCGCTCCAAGAGTCTGCCAAGTAGCGGCCGCCCGCAGAGAGCGTGGCGTTGTGCACACCGCGACCGTTGTCGAGGAGGGTGCGCTTGCCCGTCTTTACGTTGACGCTGTAGAGGTTGTGGCAAACGGGTTTCTCAGCGTTGGCCTGGAAGATAATGGTCTTGTCCTTGGTATTGAAACCAAGCATTTCGATCACTTCAAACTGACCCTTCGTCAACTGCTTGAGTTCTTTGCCCTCGCGGTTGAAGAGGTAGAGGTGGTTGTAGCCGTCGCGGCGGCTCTGCATGACGAACTGCTTGCTGTCCCAAGGCAGGAAGACGATGGGAGTCATGGGCTCCACGTAGCGCGCGTTGGTTTCGGTGTAGAGCACGCCGAGGCGCTTGCCGCTCTGTGCGTCGTAGGCCACCAGCTCGGCCTTGTCCTGCGTGCGGGGCAGTTCAAACATATAGATAGTCTTCTCATCGGGACTCCAGGCTATGTTGGTGAAGTAACGATCGGTGGGGTCGCCCGCCTGGAGATAGAGCGTTTTTTGCGTGGCAGGGTCATAGACGCCCACAGTTACCTTGTGGCTGGTCATACCTGCCATGGGGTACTTTTCGGGAGCAAGCTGCGCCACGCGGTTGTCGATGTCGATGAGCGGGAAGTCCGTCACCATCGTCTGGTCCATGCGATAGAAAGCCAAGAGGTTGCCCTTCGGACTCCAGAAGAGGCCCTCGTGGATGCCAAACTCGTCGCGGTGAACGCTCATGCCGTATTGCAGTTCGCGGCTGCCGTCTTTCGTGACCTGCTGGTCGTTGCCCTGCGCGTCGCGGACGTAGAGATTCCAGCCCTTGACGTAGGCCACGCGCTTGGTCAGCGGACTTTGCTTTTCGGCTTGGGCCTCGTGGATGCTGGCTTTGAACCATTCCACCTGCTTGCTTTGCCAATTATAATAAATGGTACCCTTGTCGGTGGCGAGGGCGGCCACATGGCGGTCGGATTCGGGGAAGGAGGCATACGCAAGGTTGCGCACCTGGCCATACTTCTGGGTATCGATGGCCGCGTTGACGTCCTTCGTGGTCAGCAATGAGCCATCCTTGACGCTGCGTCCCTGCTCGTTGTAGAGGAGGACGGCGTCATCCACGGTTGTCTTGACCAGGCGGTCGCCCCACCAAGCCGTGAAGGTGGAGCGGGGCATGATGTTCCAATAATTCTTGCCGCCCCACATCAAATCGTCGAGCGTGAAGGATTTTTGCTGTGCCATAGCGGGGAAGGCGATGAGGAGGAGCAGCCACGCGAGGGCTACTTGTTTGCGAATATTGTGCATATTGAAGTCTGATTGTTTGGTAGAATACTAATCGTCGCGGTGGTCGTTGCGGCGGTTGCGGTCGTAGCGGCCCGTGCGACCCCCTTTGAAGGATTTCTCGTCGCGATTCGGACGGCCCTTGCGGCGATCGCCGCGTTCGCCTCGCTGTTCGTTGCGACCGTTGCGCTTTTCGCTGCGCCCGTTGCGGAGTTCAAACTCGGAATGCTTGCGGCGCAAAATCTTGTAAGCCTGTATCTGTTCCTCGTCAAGGGCGGTGAAGTCGGGTTTCTCGCGCTCCTGCGTATCGCCATCGGTTGTGCGGCCCTTGAACTCGTCGCGGTGCTTCTTGAATCGGCCCGTTTCGGCCATGCGGCGGCGTTCTTCGTTGGTCTTGACGTCGCCACCAGCGGCACGGAAGGCATCGAGTTTGCCGTCGAAAAGCTGGTATTTGCGAAATTCGCAGTCGAGCGAGCCGTTGAAGAGGGGCACCTTGAAACTAGGTTTGAGGCCCATGTTGGCGAAGCACTCTTCCTTGTAACTGATGACCCATGCCTCGCCGCCCGTGAAGTCGTGCTTGAGCACACGTCCGAAGGTGCGGTACAGGCCGAGCAGGTCGGGCGACGTAATGCGCTCGCCGTAGGGCGGGTTCGTCACCATGAGCGCTTTCTCGGCGGGCTTGACGAAATTAGCAATGTCGCGCTGCTCCACGCTGACGATGTCGCTCACGCCAGCACTCTTGGCATTGTCGCGGGCTATCTCAACGGCGCGCAGGTTAAGGTCGTAGCCATAGATATGGTGGGCAAATTCGCGCTCCTCGCTGTCGTCGTTGTAGATGCTTTCGAGGAGGTCGGCGTCAAAGTCTTTCCATCTTTCAAAACCGAAGTGCTTGCGGAACACGCCAGGATAGATATTGCGCGCCATCAGTGCGGCCTCGACGAGGATAGTGCCCGAGCCGCAGAAGGGGTCAATGAAATCCGTGTCGCATTGCCAGCCCGTGAGTTTGATAAGGCCCGCAGCCAGCACCTCGTTGATAGGTGCTTCGCCCTGGCCTGTGCGATAGCCGCGCAGGTGGAGGCTCTCGCCCGACGAGTCGAGGGAGAGGGTGCACTGGTCTTCGGCAATGTGGATATTGAGTTGGATGTCGGGCTTGCTGATGCGGATGTTGGGACGCTCGCCCGTCGTTTCGCGGAAATAATCTACGATGGCGTCCTTCACCTTGTAGGCTACGAATTTCGAGTGGCGGAACTCTGTGGAATAAACCACGGAGTCCACGGCAAAGGTCGTGTTGAGGTCGAGATACTGTGACCAATCAATGGCGCGTACGGCAGTGTAAACGTCGTTGGCATCGGAGGCTGTGAAGTGCTTGATAGGTTTGAGAATACGCACAGCGGTACGCAGGCAGAAGTTGGCGCGATACATCATTTCCTTGTTACCAGTGAAGGAAACCATGCGTCGTCCAATCTGAATTTCGTCGGCACCGAGTTCGGTAAGTTCCTGTGCCAGGACCTCCTCAAGGCCCTGGAAGGTTTTGGCAATCAGTTCGAATTGTTCCATTGAAAGGTTTGTTGTAAT
>CAMBWV010000087.1 GCA_945871755.1 uncultured Bacteroidales bacterium | reverse complement strand
AGATACGGTGCGAGAGGCGGAAAGACATCCAAGTCAATTTATAAAATAAGATTCCAATGAAACTAATTTATAGAACCTACCTATATATATAATGTATTGAATACCAATGCGCCCTGAAAGGGCAAACTGCGCCTAGCCCAGGGCAAAGCGAAGCGACGCCCTGGGTTATTGGATATTGGTTCTATATCGCCCTGAAAGGGCAAAAGCATAGAAATACTTGCATGGCACAGTCGTTAAGTAAAATATATATTCATTTAATATTTCATATTAAGACCACCAGTCCTCAAATCTGCGAGGAGAACCTAGAACGCGTCCATGCCTATATAGGTCAATTGGTCAACACCTTGGGGTGTAGAGTGATTCAAACAGGTGGAACAGGAGACCATGTTCACACTCTCATCCTGCTATCCAAAAACGTGAGCATTTCCCATGTCGTTGAAGAACTGAAGCGAAACAGCAGCAGATGGATTAAAACAATCAATTCTCGATACGAACGATTTGAATGGCAAGGTGGCTATGGCGCATTTTCTGTAAGTCAATCCGTAGTTGATAAGACAGTGCAGTATATAAAGAATCAAAAGACTCATCACCAAAAGCATTCGTTCCAAGATGAGTATCTCGAATTTTTAAAATTATACGGAATCAGTTTTGACGACCGATACGTATTTACTGACTAAGATTTTTCTCCTAGTTTTACGCTTTTGCCCTTTCAGGGCGAAAGGGCAATGAACAATTTTACCCAGGGCGCCGCTTCGCTCTGCCCTGGGCTATGCGCAGGATGCCCTTTCAGGGCGTAAAGATTACTTGTAAAGCTATTATATAATATGAACAAACCTTCAGGCGGTCGCGTGCTAAAATTCGGCGGCAGTTCCGTGGGCACCCCGGAAAGCATATTGCGGGTCAAGGCAATCGTAGATGCAGCCCCGCGTCCCATCATTGTGGTCGTTTCGGCCTTGGGCGGTGTGACGGATGCCCTCATCGCCCTCTCAGAAAGCGCGCGTCAGGGCGGCGATGCCTTTCGCCAAGGGCTGGACGAACTGCGCCTGCGCCACCATCGCATGATCGAGAGCGTCATTGTGCCCGCAGAGCGTGCGGACGTGGCCCAGCAGATGGATGCGCTCATCGACGAACTGGCCAGCATCCTATACGGCGTTTCGCTCATCCAAGACCTGCCCGCCAAGACGGCCGACGCGATTGTGGCCTACGGCGAGCGGTTGAGTTCGCTACTATGCGCGCACCTCTTCGAGGGAGCCGTCCACTATGATTCGCGCTCGTTCATCAAGACGATGCGTAAGGACGACAAACACGTGGTAGATTTCGACAGCACCACGCCGCTCGTGCGCCAAACGTTCACAGACCTGAGCCACACGGCCGTACTGGGCGGATTTATTGCCTCGGACCGCGACAGCGGCGCCACTACGAACCTCGGACGGGGCGGCAGTGACTACACCGCTGCCATTGTGGCCGCGGCACTGGACGCCGAGGCGCTGGAAATTTGGACAGACGTGGACGGCTTCATGACGGCCGACCCGCGCGTGATTTCCTCGGCCTATACCATCGACGAACTGTCGTACAACGAGGCCATGGAGCTTTGCAACTTTGGCGCAAAGGTGGTATATCCGCCAACGATATACCCGGTCTGCCGCAAGGACATCCCCATCTACGTCAAAAACACCTTTAACCCGACAGCCGCAGGCAGCATCATCCGCCGCGACGCCCAGCCCTCGGGCCGCCCCATCCGCGGTATTTCCTCGGTCAACGAGATGAGTTTGGTGACGGTCAGCGGTCCTTCGATGGTCGGTGTGATTGGTGTGAACCGCCGTATCTTCACCACGATGGCTCGTGGCGGCATCAGCGTATTTATGGTGGCACAAACGTCGTCGGAAACCAGTACGTCTATGTGCGTCACCCCGCAAGATGGTCCGCGCGCCTGCGAACTGCTTGACGCGGAATTTGCACGCGAGATTACGGACGGTGCGATGAATCCAGCCCTGCTGACCGAAAATATGGCCACAGTGGCGGCCGTGGGTGAGGGACTGAGACACACGCCGGGCATTGCGGGTAAACTTTTCAGCGTTCTGGGACGCAACGGTATCAATACGTACGCGATGACCTTTGGTGCGCTCGAAACGAACCTTTCGTTTGTGGTGGACAGAAGCCAGTTGCGCAAATCGCTCGAAGTTATCCACGACAGTTTCTTCCTTAGCGAGCACCAGGATGTCAACCTTTTCCTCTGCGGCACAGGCACAGTGGGCAGCAGCCTGCTCGAGCAGATTGCCGCACAGCGCGAAACCCTCCTGCGCGAGCACAACCTGCGCCTCAACCTAGTAGGTATCTGCGGTCGCTCGCGCTCGGCCTTCAACCGCCAAGGCATTGACCCCGCCCATTATCGCGAGGCGATGGAAAATAGCGGTACGGGCGGTGTGGAGGAAATGGTCAACCGCATTCTGGAGATGAACATCTTCAACTCGGTCTTTGTAGATTGCACGGCAAGCGAGGAGGTGGCGGCCTGCTACGAACGCCTACTGGACCACAACGTGGCAGTGGTGGCGGCTAACAAGGTGGCCGCAGCATCGGACTATGCCAACTACGCCCACCTGAAACACATCGCTCGCGAGCGGGGCGTGAAGTTTTTGTTTGAGACAAATGTAGGCGCGGGCCTGCCTATTATCCATACCATCGGCGACCTGCGCAGTTCGGGCGATAACATTCTGCGCATTGAAGCTGTGCTGAGCGGCACACTCAACTTCGTATTCAATACGCTCTCGGAAAAGGTCACGCTCAGCCAAGCCGTTCGACAGGCGCAGGAGATGGGATATAGCGAGCCCGACCCACGTATTGATCTGAGCGGAAAGGACGTGATTCGCAAACTGACCATACTGGCCCGCGAGAGCGGTTACGAGGTAGAGACCACGGACATTGCGCGCCACGACTTTATTCCAGCTCCCTTATTCGCGGGGTCGCTAGAAGCTTTCTGGGAGAACCTTCCCGCCCTCGACGCTGACTTCGAGCGGGACCGCAAACGCCTAGCTGCGGAAGGAAAGCGCTGGCGTTTCGTAGCCACTTGGGAGAACGGAAAAGGCAGTGTGGGCCTGCGCGAAATTCCGCAAGGCCATCCCTTCTACGACCTGGAGGGATCAAACAATATTATCCTACTCACCACAGAGCGCTACCACGAATACCCCATGCTCATCCAAGGCTACGGCGCGGGTGCTGCCGTCACCGCCGCTGGCGTCTTTGCCGACATTATGCGCGTGGCAAACGTGTAGGCGAATTAGCGGGTTTCACAGAAGGAGCAGATACCTTCAGTGAAACCCGCTAATTCGATGAGGGACTGCATCCCCTAGTTTCAACGGTCGCTCTGCTCCCTAGTTTCGATGGAACCAGGGAGCATAGCGACCGGCTGAAACAAGGAAGCCAAGGGCTCCCGTTGAAACTAGCAGCCAAAAGCTGCGTGAGGCAGCAGAAGGCTGCGTGAGGCAACCCGAAGGCTGCGTGAGGCAACCCGAAGGGGGATGCAACAAAAAGAGTGGCCGCACAATTAGTGAGACCACTCCCCATCCATTTCAAGCTCATAGAGCTACAGTCCTGTGAGGCCGCATGGATTGTTTTATAACGTAACATAGTTTGCGGTTGACTGGTTGAAGATAGCATTCGCTAATGCGTACCCACGTACATTTATTATACGATTGCCAGCCAAAGACGCAGCAAAAATACACACAGAGATTGAATTTTTCAAAAATAAAGAACCTTGAAATACGTCAAACGGCAAAAATCCTATAAATTTGTCCCTTGAAAAACCTTAAAACCTACAACAATAGCCCTTTTCTAGGGAATTCCAGCCTTCCTTGAGAGCGCAACGATCCTTCCTTGAGAGCGCAACAATCATTTTCAATCAAACGCAAAATCCACCGTACGAAATGATTCTCCGCAAACATAAAATACCCTTTCACCTACATCTGCTTTACCAAGTTCGCCGCTTGTTTCGCCGCGAACATACCTTCGTGGGGCGGCAACGGATGTTGATTTTGCTAAGTGCCACCCTGATGGCCTTTTTGGGCGTTGCGGCGAATCTGTTCAAGTTGAACAATCAAGAAGAACAAAGTTTCTTGATTCTACATTATATATACCTGCCCCTAACAATGGGAGCGGTCCTGCTATATTTCCTGCGCAGGGTCAAAGTCAAGACAGCCATTATTATGCTAACGCTTTTCGCACAGGTGTGCTCTTCCACCGAAATCCTGTTTTGCTCCATCGCCCCCTCGCAATACGACAAACTCCTCATTGCCGCCGGCATGTTTCTCAGCATTGTCAACATCCTGTTTGCGCTGATGGCCTACCTGCGCTATCTCCCCTATGTGCTGAGTCTCATGACGCTGTCGGCCTATACTTTTGGCGTATTCTACAACGATTCGCCCGAGCCCCTTAATTTTCTACCGCTCTACGTGCTCTCGTTTACTGCCGTCAGCACGATGGGCCACTGGCTGGTAAAGAACACGCGCGACCTAGACCACGAAAACATACGGCTCAAGCGCGAAGAGTCACAGTTCACGCGCATCCTCCACCTGCGACGCAGCGAAGTAAGTACCTATCTGGAACTGGCGGCACGCCCACGCGAGAAAGGCGAAACGGCACGCCTCTTCCACCTGATGAGCGAGAAGACGCAGCAGAATATCGTCAGCAACCTGAAAGCCTACCTCCTCGACCAGGAAATCCAGCGCAAAAACGTGGCAGCCCTCTTGCCAGAGCTTACGCCTTCGGAATGCGAAATCTGCGAACTAATCCTCAAAGGCAAGAAACTCAGCGAAATCTGCGCCCTCCTCAATAAGTCGGAAAGCAATATCTGCACGCAGCGCGCACATATCCGCAAAAAACTAGGCCTCCAAACCAGCGACAACCTGCGCGAGGCGCTACGCGAACGAATGCGGTCGCCCAAGAAAAGCTAATAGACGAAGAGAACACAGAAGGCCATCCACCCAAAGAAGCTCATAGGCCGCAGACACCTCCCAAGCATCGCCTGCATGCCGTCTCCTTTTCATTTACCCAAACAATAGGGAAACCACATCGCATGTGCCGCAGCCCGCGAGTATCGTTTGGGAGTACTGCGGTATTCCGCCTATGAATACTCCAGTACTCCCAAAGGATACTCGCAGGCTGCGGCATATGCTGATTTTTGCTATATGAACCTGCAAAAAAGGTAAGTAAAGGACTTTTTTACTAAATAATCGGCACTTTTAGATACAAAATCTATGCTACTCACAAAATAATCTTGTAATTTTGCGGCGGCTTTTTGTCTGTGGAAACTACTGAGAACGAACAAGAAACAAACTTGCTCCATAGGTTTCTTCAAGACCAAGACCACAGTGCGACCCAAACAGCACTGATAGTTTTAACGATTATAGTCATCCATCTATATAGGGTGTATAACCCCAAGGGCAAATGCTCTACGCGGTTTCAGCACAGGGTACTCCTTTTTTAGAGTCAAGGAGTACCCTAAGTCGAACCCTGTCAATTTCATCTTAATCCTCATCTCTGTATGAAGAATCAACATCTGATGCGCTGGTGCTTATTATCGGCCATCGCCATAACCTG
>CAMBWV010000086.1 GCA_945871755.1 uncultured Bacteroidales bacterium | reverse complement strand
CTCACACCTTGCAAGCAAGGTGCGGTACTTTCACGTTACTCCATGGCCTTGGCAACATTTCTGTGTTCTGCTGTTCAACAGCTAAATGTAGATTTTTCTGACTATTTGACGGCTTACTTCAAATATTATTGGTTAATTTTTAGGTAGTATAAAAACGATTTAATATCTTTGCCCGTGAAATTTCACATCTCTAACACAGGATTTTCTCTCTAATGCCCCAAATGGGGCCTGCGGTTTAGGCTTGTATGCTGGAAGGCTCAAGAACTCTGCCTTTGCTTTGTCTGTATATATATAGGTATAGGTGTCAGACATTTTTCACCCGCAGAATTTTATAGAACCACTAGATTATTCTACAAACAAACTAAAATACATCATTATGAAAACAATGAAATTCATTGCGCTCTCACTTTTCGTTGCTCTTGGTTGGGCTGCTAGCATCCAGAGCATGAGCGCACAAGACAAGCAGCAGTTTGAAGAACAAAAGGCAATCATCAAACAGCGTAGAGAACTGGCCAAACAGACAGAGAAATCAGTTGAAGCCAACACCTGGAAAGAAGCCAAGAAGGCTGCTAAGCAGATGAAGAAGGAAGGCTGGAAGCCTATGCCTGGCTCGCCTACTCTCGAAACTCAGATGAACGACTACCTCTTGCGCCGATATATGCTGAACGGCAATTTCCCCAAGTACATTGTGGGCGAAGGTAGAGCCTCGGCTAAACTCCCAGATGCTGCTCGCAAACATGCCCTTGCTAATGCACGCGTGGAATTGGCTGGTAGCATCAGTTATGAGGTAACGGCCCTTACGGAACAAGGCACCAGCAATAATGCCTACACGCAAGAAGAGCAGGAAACACTGGACAAGATGATGCAAAGCAGCAAGTCAATAATCCAGCAGAAAATGGGTCGTACCGAAATCATCATGGAAGCCTATCGCGTTGTGGGTAACAGCACGGAGGTAATGGTAAGAATCAGTGCCGACGGCAGTGTATCGAAGGCTGCCATCCTCAGCATGTTCAAAGAAGACCAGAAGGAACTCCGCGACAAGCTGGAAAAAACTATGAACGAAACTGAAGAATAAATCCCAAGGTGGGAGACTGGCAAAGAAAGGATAGATACATCCCGATAAGAACCACAGCATTCATTTTCTTTTGTTTGGACCTTTGTTACTCCCACACACATAGTCTCTCCACGGTCGATAGTCAAACACAGTTTTTGATTATTGACCGTGGAACGTTTCCGTATTTTCCTACCATCACCTCACCACAGGGAGAAAGTGTGGCTCCTCTCCTTGCCTTCAACAGAAAGCCGAAGAATACGGCCTTCTTGTGGTAGGTTTCTGAGTACCCTTTTTGCATCTTATGAACTTCAAGAACTACTTCAATCGACATATAGCAGTGACCTTTCTGGCCATCTGCATCACCAGTTTGTTTGCCCTGATTGCGGTCTTGGCAAAACCCCTCGACCCCGTGAAACGAGCCATCAAGGATTTCTCGTTTACGGACATTTATTATGAGATTCAGAAGGAGAGCACAGACCCTGAAACCTCCCACATGATTACGATTGTGGACATGACGAAGCTGACCAAGCGCGCCGATATTGCCCAACTGCTGATGGATATTGAGTCGCAGGGGCCAAAGGTGGTGGGCCTGGACGTTTGTTTTGACAACGAGGGCGAGGATTTTGCTGGCAATGACTCCCTCATTCAGGTGGCCGAAAAGCACAAAAACATTGTCTATTCATTGAAACTCCTGGACTGGAAGGACGAAGAAACAGGTTTCACCAAATCCATCCACTCCTTCTTCCACGAAATCACGGATATCACAGAGGGTACGACAAACATGCCGCGCCAACTCTACGACAATATGAAGCGACGCGTGCCCGTTTGCGAACGCTATGAGGGAAAAAATGTGCCGTCGCTGGTGGCACAAGTGGCCAATAGCTATGCAGGAAAGGATTTGGTGAACGGACGCCTGGAAGATGTCAATATCAACTTCTCACCCACCTTCTTCCATGTGCTCAGTCCCGAAGAAGTGCTCAGCCATCCCGAACTCATTCAGGACAGAATCGTGCTGGTAGGAGCCATGTATGAAGATGCTGACTGCCACTGGACGCCTATCGGTAAGATTGCTGGCGTGGAATTGCTGGCCTACGGCGTTCAGAGCCTGCTCTATGGCAAGGAAGTGCGCAGCCTGCCCTTCCCCTTACTCTGCTTGGTTTCCGTTATTCTGATTTTCTTCGTGGAAGTCCTGCAGCACATGTATCTCAACAAGATGGCGGAAGCCAAGAGCATCTTCGTGCGCTATATCATCGGCTCAACATACGTCATGAGCATCTTCACCTTCCTGTTCACATCCATACTCTTGGGTCTGAGTTTCCTCGTCTTCAAACTCTACAACCTGAGTTTCAATCTTGCCTGGGCACTATCGGTCATCACCTTCCTTGGAACTTCCCGCAGTATGTACAATGCCCTCCACGACTATATCAACGCATGGATTGAGAAGCGTAAGAGGCCAGCTAAATAGTTTTCAGGTAGGTTCTATAAATTAGTTTTAATGGAAGGTAGTGTTTCTATCTTGCTTGGATGCCTTTCCGACTCTCGCACCGTATCTTTTTGTTTTTCATTCGGTCACGTAGCCCGCTACGCTCCCTCACGAAAGACAAAAACCTACGGCACGATAGCCGAAAACTCATCACAAGCTAATTTATAGAACCTACCTCCAAAAAGATTTTCCAGTTAGCATTCAAAAAAATATCACACATGAAACGCCGTATAAACAACATTCTATCCGTTTGCCTGCTGCTTTCACTGCTCTGTACGACTCCTATGGCAGCGCAAAATCTGTTGGTCTATCACGTGGTCGGCAAGGTGACGCAATATCACCAAGGAAAGTCCACTCCGCTCGTGATGAAGGCACGCGTCAGCGAGAATACCGAAATCAATATTCCCTACGGGGGAAAGGTAGAACTCATTAACGAGAAAGAGTCCAAGCGAATCACTTTGACTCAGCCTGGTCATGCCACCATCAAGAAGATGATTGCCAGCAACGACAATTCTATCACGAAAATCTCCAATAGCTATCTGGCCTACGTCAAGAAGCAGATGAACAACAGCGGACTGACCTCCAAACAACGATACACAGACTTCGCCACCGTCACCCGCGAACTGGACTCCGTAAAGAATGAGAAGAAAAAGAAACCAGCCTCCTTCCGCGACCAGTTCGACGATTTCACAAAACAAAGCCGCGAGAAATACGAAAGTTTCCGTGCCGAGTGCAACAAGAAATACACAGACTTCGTGCGTCAGGCTTGGGAGAAAATGGGACAATCTGAACCTATCCAAGCGCCCAAAGACGAAAATGTTCGCCCAGAAGTCATGCCCGTAGAGCATGATACCAACCGCTTCTATCTGCTGAAGAGAAGAAGAGCCAAACTGCAAGGGGAAATCAAGCTGAACAAGGAAATCGAAAAGCCCAAACCCCAACCGAAACCTGTTGAACCTATCATAGAAGTGGAGCAAACACCCGAGGAGAAAACCTTCTGCGATATGCCCTTCCAGTTCTATGGCACAGAAATCCATATCCGTCTGGACGAGAGCAAACGTATCAACCTCGGCAAGATTTCGCCCGACCGCGTGGCCGATGCGCTTCAGTATTTCTCCACCAAAGCCTACGACAACCTCCTCTTCGACTGCTTGAAGATTCGCAAGGAGCGCAAACTGTGCGATTGGGCCTACCTGTTAATGCTCAAGGAACTGACCGACCAATTCTGTGGTCCCAACACCAACGAAGCAGCCCTCCTCTTGGGCTACCTTTACTATCAGTCGGGCTATAAGGTACGCTTTGGCCACGATGACAACCGCATTTACGTACTCGTAGCCTCCGACCATATTATCTATGGACGTGGTCCGTACATTATCGACGACCAGTATTTCTATCCGATTGAAGACGTCAAGGGCTACCTCTATATTTGCAAGGCAGCCTTCCCCAAAGAGCGCACCCTCTCCCTCTATATCCCCGAACAACCCATCCTGGACCACAACGACGACGAGGGACGTACCATCACTTCCAAATACTATCCCGAAATCAGTATCAAGGTCAATATCAACAAAAACCTCCTGGATTTCTACGAGAACTATCCATCCTCACAGATAGACGACAACTTCCTGACGCGCTGGGCTATGTATGCCAATACGCCTATGGACTCCTCCGTCCAGGCTCAGATATATCCCGTTCTGCGCGAGAAGCTCAAGGGACTTAGTGAACTGGATGCTGCCAACCGCCTGCTCGATTTCGTACAGAACGGCTTGGTCTATGAATATGACGACAAGGTGTGGGGAGGCGACCGCGCTTTCTTTGCCGAGGAAACCCTTCACTATCCTTTCTGCGACTGCGAGGACCGCTCCATTCTCTACACACGCCTCGTGCGCGACCTCCTCGGATTGGATTGCGCCTTGGTTTATTACCCCGGACACTTGGCCACGGCTGTCAAATTCACCGAGTTGCCCGATGGTACTTACTATACCACCAAGAATGACGGCCTCAACTACACCGTCTGCGACCCCACCTATATCAATGCGCCTGTGGGCTTGCCCATGACACAATACAAAGATACGGCTCCTCAGCTGATTCGTCTGAAAAAATAAATAATAGTAAAGACCTATGAAATATTTACATCCAAAATACGCATTCCTGCTCTGCCTGCTCTTCTCCTTCATCGGCAGCGCAAATGTCTATGCCCAAAAGGAAAAGAAAGCACACGGCATAGCAAAGATTGTTGTGGAGGGAGAGTATGAGTACATGAACACCAAGGAACTCACAGAAAAATGCATCAACCTTGCCCGAACTGAAGCTATTAAGGAAGTGTTTGGAGAACTGATACAGTCCAAGACCAACCTCATGGATGCCTCTATCGATGGCGAGGAAATGTCCAACTTCTATACCGAAACGCTCCTCAGTTCTACAGCCGAATGGCTGGAGGATACCAAGAAGCCAGAAGTTAGAATAGAAATAGAAGACGGAAAACAGGTGTATATCGCTGAAGTCTGGGGAAAGGTACGCGAGATAGAACCCGTCACGATTGACTTAGACTGGAAAATCCTTGCTGGCGGTACGGAGGATTTCTGCGAGAGCAATAAGTTCAAGCACAAAGAACGTATCTACATCAAGTTCAAAGCTCCCTGCGATGGTTACTTAGTCATCTATATTCTCGATAGCCACCTACAGCAAGCCAACTGCCTGCTACCCTATAAGAACAATGCAAGTGGCTACATGGAAATCAAGGGCGATAAAGAATACATCCTGTTCGATCCCGACTTTGACCGCACGGCATTCCCCTACAACTATGTGATGACAACCAGCTGCCCCAAAGAAATTGACCAAGTCGTACTGCTCTTCTCCCCCAACAAATTTACCAAAAGCAATACAAATGGGGGCGACCGCTTGCGACCGCAATTCACCAGCACCGTTGATTTCGAAAAATGGTTGACCAATCTAAGAAGAAAACACAAAGAACTGCTGGTGGACCGCACAAAATGGATTACTATCTACAAAGAATAATATCATAAATAATAAATCATAAACAATAAATAATTCAAGTTTCGCAAGTTCCTTAACTTGCCATTTTCAGTTCATAAATCTGTATAA
>CAMBWV010000085.1 GCA_945871755.1 uncultured Bacteroidales bacterium | reverse complement strand
TAATAGATTGGTTAGGATAATGATTCGTTGGGTGGGCTCCCTTGTGGGCTCACCCTTTCTTTGTTTCAACGGAAGCCTGCAACCGATGATTCAATCATCCAAGAGTTGCAGGCTTCGTTGAACCTAGTTGAAACAAAACGAAGGCTGTGTCTGCGATGACGGACACAGCCTTCGTTGGGATTTGTAGTGTGTGGGGGCTTACGCTTGTCGATAGTCAGCCAACTGGTCGGCATCAAAGTGGAAAACCCAGGCGTGGTGCTTAGCTATCTCGGCTTCTACGAAGTTGGCATAGACGCGGGCGGAGCGCTCGAACATTTCGGGATTGGCCGTAGCGTTGTACATGAGCAAGTGGAGCATGATGACGTCGGCAGCCATCTCTACGAGGTGGCGGGCACAGATGTCGTGCATTTCCTGGTTCTCGGCAGCCTTGACGTGCTCAACGGCTTCGGCAAACTTGTCGGCCATGGCCTTGGCGCGGGCCTGAAGGGGCTGCATGGCTTCGCTGACTTGGGCGGTCTCGAACTCGCGCATTTGGGCGAGGTAACTGCCGTTTGTCACGTAGCGAATGGCGGCCACCACCTGCAACTGCGTGGTGCCTTCGTAGATATTCGTGATGCGGGCATCGCGGGCGTAGCGCTGGATGGGGTAGTCCATCATGAAGCCCGAGCCACCGTGAATCTGGAGTGCGTCGAAGGTGTTCTGGTTGGCGTACTCGGAGTTCATGCCCTTGGCCAGCGGCGTGAGGCTGTCGGCCAGTTTGGCATACTTCTTCTGCTCCTGACGCTCGTCGGCTTCGAGTTTGCGCTCGCGGCTGATATCGTCGAGGGCCTTGTAGATATCCACGTAGCGGGCGCACTGATAGAGGAGGGCGCGGCCAGCGTCGAGTTTGGCCTTCATGAGGGCCAGCATGTCATAGACAGCGGGGAAGTTGATGATGGACTTGCCAAATTGTTCGCGGTCGCGGGCATAGGCCAAGCCTTCGTCGTAGGCGGCCTGCGAGAGGCCAACACTCTGTGCGGCAATGCCGAGGCGCGCGCCGTTCATCAGGGCCATCACGTACTTGATGAGTCCCAGTTTGCGGCTGCCGCAGAGTTCGGCCTTGGCATTCTTATAGACGAGTTCGCAGGTGGGCGAGCCGTGGATGCCGAGTTTGTGCTCGATGCGGCGCACGTTGACACCGCCGTCGCGCTTGTCGTAGATAAACATGGAAAGGCCGCGGCCGTCGGTGGTGCCTTCTTCGGAGCGTGCGAGGACGAGGTGGAGATCGGCATCGCCGTTGGTGATGAAGCGCTTCACGCCGTTGAGGCGCCAGCAGTCGTTCTCCTCATCATAAGTAGCCTTGAGCATCACGCTCTGGAGGTCGGAGCCTGCATCAGGCTCGGTGAGGTCCATCGACATGGTTTCGCCGGCGCAGATGCGGGGGATGAAGCGCGAGTGCTGGTCTTCGTTGCCAAATTCGTAGAGTGTCTCAATGCAGTCTTGGAGGCTCCAGATATTGCCGAAGCCAGCGTCCTTGGCAGCCACAATTTCGGCGCACATCGTGTAGGGCGTGATGGGGAAGTTGAGACCATTGTAGCGGCGCGGCATAGTCATGCCGTTGAGGCCCGCCTTTACCATAGCGTCAAGGTTTTGGGCCGTGCCCGAGGCGTAGCGCACGCGGTCGCCTTCGTGGTGAGGGCCTTCGAGGTCAACGCCCTCGGCATTGTCGGCAATGGTGGTACCCGTAATTTCGCCTACGATGTCGAGCACGCGGTCGTAACTGTCCATAGCGTCCTCGTGGTCAAGGGGCGCATAGTCGAAAGTATCTTTGTCGCGGAAATTTCTTTCCTTCAACTCCACGATGCGCTTCATGAGCGGATGGTTGAGCTCGAAGCGCAGTTCGGGATGGTCGGTATAGCAATTAGCCATGTTTGTTTGTTATTTTGGAGAGCCTGCGCCGCAGCACAATGGGGCTGGGCGGGGCTGCGAAATCACTTACTGTTTTCCTTATAATACTTGATGAGTTTGGGAACGACTTCCTCCACGCTGCCCGTGATGACGTAGTCGGCCAACTGATTGATGGGCGCGTTGGGGTCGGTGTTGATGGAGATGACGATGCCGCTCTCCTTCATGCCCGCCACGTGCTGGATGGCACCGCTAATGCCGCAGGCGATATACACCTTGGGGCGAACGGTCACACCCGTCTGTCCGATTTGCAGGTCGTGGTCGCAGAATCCTGCATCGACGGCAGCGCGGCTGGCACCTACCTCGCCGTGGAGTTCCTCGGCCAGTTTGCGCAAGAGATCGAAGTTTTCCTTGCTGCCCACGCCGTAGCCACCGGCCACGATGATAGGCGCGCCCTTGAGGTTGTTGCTAGCCTTTTCCACATGGCGCTCGATGACCTTCACGACATAGTCAGTCTCGGGCACGTACTTGGCCACGTCTTCATAGACAATCTCGCCGTTGTAATATTCGGCCACCTTCTCGGCCTTCATCACGCCGCTACGCACGGTGGCCATCTGCGGACGGTTGTCGGGATTGACGATGGTGGCCACGATGTTACCACCGAAAGCGGGGCGAATCTGATAGAGCAGGCCGTCGTAGTGCTTGCCCGTCTTCTTGTCGTCGTAGTCGCCAATCTCGAGGGCCGTGCAGTCGGCCGTCAGACCGCTGGTGAGCGAGGAGCTGACGCGAGGTCCGAGGTCGCGGCCAATGACGGTAGCGCCCATGAGGCAAATCTGGGGCTGTTCTTCCTTGAAGAGGTTCACGAGGATACTGGTGTGGGGCTTGGAGGTGTAAGGGTAGAGGCCCTCAGCGTCGAAGATGTGGAGTTTGTCCACGCCGTAGGAGAGGATGTCCTTCTCCACCTTGCCCGTGATGCCGTAGCCGGCAGCGATAGCCTCAAGCTGTACGCCCAGTTCGTTGGCCAGCTTGCGGCCTTTGGTGAGGAGTTCAAAGCTAACTTCCTCAACCGTATGCTTGTCTATTTCGCAGTAAACAAAAACGTTATTCATTGTTGGGAATATTTGGTCTGCGCGCTGCGGGGAGTGCTGTGGAAGGCTCTCTCAGGGAGAGTTCCCCTATCCGTGCGCCGACTCGATTGCTAAATGATTATCCGATAGTGTGGCTTTCGAGGAGTTCCTTGACCAGGTCTTCCACATCGGCATCGCTGGCGGTGAGACGCTTGCTCTCCTTGGCCTTGAAGACGATGTTCTGCACGGCCTTCACCTTCGTGGGCGAGCCAGCCAGACCGCACTGGGCCAAGTCGCCATCCACATCGGCCACGCTCCATTGCGTCACGGTGAGGTAGGGCTTCTTCTCGTACTCCTCGGCATAGGACAGTGTGCCGTCGGCAGGACGCTCCATGGGTGCTAGGGCGCGCTTGTACTTCATGACGAGCTTGGCGTTGCGCGGGCGACAGGGCGCTGCGTTGCCATTGACCGTCAGCAAGATGGGCAGGGGCGCTTCTACGCGCTCGATGCCGCCGTCGATGGTGCGGAGGAGGCGAATCTTGCCGTCGGCCACCTTCTCGATGCTTGTCACGTAAGTCACCTGGTTGAGGTCGAGCTTCTGCGCCACCTGCGGGCCCACCTGTGCGGTGTCGCCGTCAATGGCCTGACGACCGCCAATGACGATGTCGGGCATGCCTATCTTCTTGATGGCTTGGCTGAGGGCGTAGCTGGTCGCCAGTGTGTCGGCACCAGCAAAGGCGCGGTCGGTCAGCAACACGCCGCCATCGGCACCACGATACAAACCTTCGCGAATCACGTCGGTGGCACGCGGGGGACCCATCGTGAGAATCGTAACGGTGGAACCAGGATGCTGGTCCTTCAGACGGAGGGCCTGTTCCAGTGCATTCAAGTCTTCGGGGTTAAAGATGGCGGGCAGGGCAGCACGGTTGACGGTGCCTTCGGGCGTCATCGCATCTTTTCCCACATTGCGAGTGTCGGGTACCTGCTTGGCAAGTACAACAATTTTCAGACTCATAATTGTGAGCGGATATTTTAGGTAATTAGACAACAATAAGAAAAAACGAAAAAGTACAGGCACGCGGCCTGTCAACTGGGCAAATTTAGAGAAAATCCACGGGCGAGCCAAGAAGTTGCCTCTTTTTGTCTGCCATAGGGCCTAGTTTTTGGCCCTATTGGCTGTTTTTGAGGACGAAACTGGCATCTTCTTAAAAATATAACGTACATTTGTCTGCGTAACAACAGTAAGTCTATGATGAAACTAGCTGAAAAAATCCAACGTATAGAGATTTCCAGCCTCTGGGGTGGCCACAAGCACATCGTTTGGGAGCTTCGCCCCGAGGTCAACGTGCTGAGCGGCCGCAATGGTGAAGGCAAATCCACCATCCTCAACCGCCTCATCCAACACCTGCGCTCCATCCCCTCCTCGGGCGAAATCGTGGGCGGACAGCAACTAGGCGTGAAGATCGACTTCACCCCGAGCGATGCCACCTGCATCCACTACGACATCATCCGCAGCTTCGACCGCCCGATTGTCCCAACGGCCGACCTCCCCGCCATTGTCGAAACGATGCCGGGCGTACACACCGAGCTCGATTGGCAACTCTACCTCGTGCAGCGCCGCTACCTGGACTATCAGGTAAACGTGGGCAACCGCATGATTCAACTCCTCACGGGCGGAGCACCCGATGCTCGCGAACGGGCCACACAGGCTGCGATGCTCAAAACGCGTTTCCTGGATATGGTCGATGAGCTTTTCAGCGAAACGGGCAAGCGCATCAACCGCGAAAGCAACGAGCTCTCGTTCATTCAATACGAAGAACCGCTCTCGCCCTACAAGCTCTCCAGCGGTGAGAAGCAGATACTCCTCATCCTCCTGACTGTACTCACGGAGGACCAGCAACCCTACGTTCTCTTCATGGACGAGCCCGAAGCGAGCCTCCACTTCGAATGGCAGAAGCGCCTCATCTCGATGGTGCATGAGCTCAACCCCAACGCGCAAATCATTCTGACCACCCACTCGCCCGCCCTCATCATGGACGGATGGGAAGATGCCGTCACCGAAGTCAGCGAGATTACCATCTAAGTCTCCCCCACTCCTCCTTCACACACGAATGTCCCTCCAGCATTACCTCAATTCCGACTACATCCGCGCCGCCAATCGTCTGGGTGGCCGCAACGCTCGACGCAAGATAGTGGCCTACGTCGAGAGCTTCGACGATGTGCTATTTTGGAGCAACCTCCTCCGCCCGCTGGAGACGGGCGAGGTGTATTTCGAAGTGATGCTGCCCTCGCGCACCTCTCTCTCGAAGGGCAAGAAGATTGCCCTGTCCAACCGCCTCGGCCCCTACATGATTGCCTGCGTGGATGCCGACTACGACTACCTCATGCAAGGGGCCACCGAAACGTCGCGCACCGTCTGCCAAAGCCCCTACGTATTCCACACCTTCACCTACGCCATCGAAAACCACCAGTGCTACGCCCCAGCCCTACAACAGGTGTGCGTCATGGCCTCGCTCAACGACCGGCGTCTCTTTGATTTTGAACGTTTCCTGAGTGATTATTCGCGCACCATCTGGCCGCTCTTCGTCTGGAATATCTGGGTCTATCGACGCGGCTACCACGCACAATTCTCCCTGATCGACTTTGCCCACATCGTTGCCCTCGACCACCTCGACCTCTACCATCCCGAGCG
>CAMBWV010000084.1 GCA_945871755.1 uncultured Bacteroidales bacterium | reverse complement strand
GAAGTCAGGTCGTTGTCGTCGATGCGCTTATCGCGGTTGATGTCGCCCTGAATCATGCTTTCGGTGTCGGCCACTTTGAATACGTGCATTTCATTGCCCGAACCGAAGTTGCCCACGGCTTCGCTGATTGCAATCTTGAGGTAACGTGCGGAAGGATGACCTTCGAAGGCGAACTGCTTGACTTCCCCAGTGCGTGCCCAAGTGAAGGGAACGGGCTCGCTCCAGGTTTCTTTGTCGCTGCTATAGCAAACGGTACCCTTGAGGAGCGTACCATTGCTAGCGTCTTCGCGCGGATAGTAGTCAATGCGGTCAAGTTGGTTGATGCTGCGCAGGTCGAGCAACATTTCGAAGGGCACAGCCTCGCCCTTGCCCCACTTGGTGTGCCAGCCGCTCTTGGCGTCAAAATCAAAGAGGTTGGCTACGGTCTGACCAGGCTGATCTTCGCAGGTCACAGTAGCCTTGATGCCCTGGATGGCGAACTCCAACGGATTGGCCGTGGTCGTCACCTGTGCGGTGGTCCATTCGGACTGTCCGTCCTTATTGACGGCGCGCACGCGGAAGGTGTAGGACGTTTCGGCGGCGAGGTCCTCGAAGCGGAGGTGGTTGTCCTTGATCGTGGAATAGAGCATGCCGTCAAATTCCACTTCATAGTAATCGGCGTTGGCCTGCTTCTCCCACTGGGGCGTCACCTCGTAGGCCTGTACGTTGGCTTCGGGGAAACTTACCTTGGGAGCTTGGAGTGCGCCTGTCTGTTTGAACAGGCGGTTGCTGGTATCGAAGGCAAAGCCCTTCACCGTCACCTCCATGTTCGTGGCGGTCACGTCGTACTTGCCCAGGTTGACGATAAGCTGCGGATTCTTCTTGATGCTCACCTTGGCAAATTCGCTGCCAGGCGTGGCGAAGCGGTTGAGCTCGGGCGCAGCGTCGTAGAAATAGGTGCCGCCCTGGCGTTGCACTTCTTCGCGAGAGTTCACGCGAGTGAGGCCCACCTTCTTGCCGTTGGCCTTGAAGACTACGTCCTTGACATCCTGCGTCACGTTGATGCGCAGTTCGGTGAACTTCTCGGGCTGGAATCCGCTGAACGAGCCACCTGTCTTGCCAATGCGCACCACGAGGTCGCCCTTCTTGTCGCGCTGGATGTCGAGCGGAGTCTTGGCGCTGGCACCTGCGAGGTACTCCTGCGTCTTGCCGTCGTCGTCGTAGTCAGCAAAGAGGCAACGCTCCTCGCCAGCGTAGATTTCGTAAGCGCGGTAGTCGGCGCGAATCTCGGACGGATTGTTATTGGGATTGGTCATCGGAATAACGGAGCCGAGCTTCACGAAGACGGGCAACTTCCACAGCGGTGCGGGATAGTTGTTGATAATCTGGCCGCCCTCATAGACGTCGCCGTTCCAGTAGTCCACCCATTTGCCTTCGGGCAGGTAGATGCCGTCGCGCACATCGTTGCCATCCTTGTCCATCTGCGTCTCCTTATAAATGGGAGCTACGAGGAATTGAGGACCGAAGAGGTACTGATACTGGGTCTTTGTGCCCAAGGTATATTCGTTGGGATAGTCGAGGAACATGGCGCGAATCATCGGTTTGCCGTCCACGGCACCGCGCGCGATAGTATAGGTGTAGGGCATCAGTTCGCTCTTGAGTTTGAGATACCAGCGGTTGATGCTAGTGGCCGGCTCGCCCAGCGCTTCGGGATATTTAGGATTGCTGCCCCAACCGTCCATGTTGAGTTCCATCGGCGTGAAGGTTTTCCATTGGAACTCGCGCACATTGACGGGCACGTTCTTACCACCGAAGATACCATCGACGTCGCTCGTGATATTGGGCTGGCCGCTCAGACCCGAACCGATGAAGGTCGGGATATGGAAGCGGATGTATTCCCAGTCGCCGCCTGTCTGGTCGCCCGACCAGATACCAGCGTAACGCTGCGTGCCTGCCCAACCGTCCAGGCTGATGATGAAGGGACGGGCGTTGGAGCCGTAGTAGGGCATGATTTCGCCGACATCGGCCACACCGTTGAGGCCGAAGCTATAGCCTGCGCCTACCCAAGCCACGTCGGTCTTGAGCACACGCACACCTGCATCGCGCACTTCCTTGACAATGTCGCGCTGCAAGAGGGCTTCGACGCCTTCCTTCGGGTGGAGGTCGCTTTGCGTCCACAGACCTATTTCTACACCCTTGCTACGGGCGTACTCGCCAAATTCGCGCAGATTCTGGATGTTGCCATCGAGGGTTCCCGTCTGGCCATAGCCTGCGCCGTAACCATCGTTGGGAAGGAACCATCCCAGGGGCATATCGTTGCGGAAGTAGCGGTCGATGGCGGCGCGGGCCGAGAACTGATAGTCCTGGGCATTCGTACCATTGAGGGTTTCGCGAATACCGCCGTTGTCCTTCTGGCTTTCGTTGTAACGCTTGCCGTCTTCGTAGAGCATGAAGCCGTTTTCGGCGGGCGTCCAATAGTCGCGATTGTACGCATTGAGATGGCCTTGGTAGAAGCCGAACTTCGGCAGCAGCACGGGATTACCCGTCAGCTGGTAGAAGTCGCAGAGCAAACTGGTGGGAGCTTCGTTGACCATGAAGAACATATCGAGATAGTCTTCATTGTGGCTGAGCACCACGCGGTCCTTCTTCGTTGCCCCGAAATCGTACTTACCAGGGCGGAACGTATGCCAAAGCACGCCGTAGCCGCCTGTTGACCAATAGAAAGGCGTCGGCGAGGCCACACCGCCGTCCACCCAGTTGTTGGTATTCTCAATGGCAATCACCTTGCCCTTGTGCGAGAAGCGACCGTTCTGCACACCGCCGCCGTAGAAGTACTCGTTGGGGTCAGCGCAGAGGGTCATCGTCACCTTGCCCTGCTCGAAAGCCACAGGCTCGGCCCATTCAATGACCACCTTGTCCGTATAGAGGTCGCGCACGCGGAGTAGGCCCGTCTTGCGGTCGATATCAACGGACAGACGCTCGGTGCGGATGGAGGCAGCCACGTCGGTGGTCGTCACCTCCAGACCGCCCACTGCGCGGCGGGCATTATTGACCAGAATATGAGCCACAGGGTTGGCCTGCGGTTCGCGCAGGATGCCGCCCGCGTTATCCTGAAACATGCGGAATATGTTCGTTCCGTAGAAATCAAGCGTCAGACACTGGCCGTTGGCATATAGCACTTCGACGGTGGTGGGATTGATTTGTCGGACAGCGTCCACCACCACGGGTGTCACCCTAATCATGGCCGCCTGATGCTGGGCATGAGCCTCCACAGCCGTCATCAGCCCAACGGGCACAGCAGCCGAGAGGACAATAGCGGGGAGCAGTGCCCCACACTTGCCACGCATAGATTTTTTCTGTTCACTCATAGAGATAGTATTAGGTTTTTTGTTGATTGCTTTCAGTTGAAGATACCGCAGTCAGAATGAATAATTAACCTGATCAAAATACAAGGATACCATCGCGTTCAATTTCAGATTGTAAGGTTCCGTTCATTCCTTTTCGCAGGCGTACCACGTCCACAGAACGATGGAATACAGACTCCAAATATGCCTTGAGTGCATAACGCTTGAACATATCGGGCTCCATATCCACACAGATATCAATGTCGCTATCCTGGCGAGCCTCATTACGGGCCACGGAACCGAAAATACGGAGGCTCACAACGCCAAAGTGCGCTTGGATATAATCCTTCAGCGCCAGCAAAGTATCAATATAGGTCTGTGCCATATTCTTCTATTGGAAATCTGTTGGCAAATATACAAATAATAATCGGTACGCAATTGATTCAACGAAAATAAAAGGGGCTAGTTGCGCCTCGCGCCCCTCGCGCCCCTCCACCTCCCCTTAAC
The DNA here is from genome assembly GCA_945871755.1 of uncultured Bacteroidales bacterium. Lineage (GTDB taxonomy): Bacteria > Bacteroidota > Bacteroidia > Bacteroidales > Bacteroidaceae > Alloprevotella. The sequence goes on along the minus strand of CAMBWV010000084.1, from coordinate 1,814 downwards.
CCTCACCACCAGAAAAACGCCAGCATCCCTTGCGCAGCCCAAAAAACAGAACATCCCCAACGCGCAAAAGCGGACATGAGCGAATGGGCAAAGCAGGCTCCATCGCTGCCCTCCGCCCCACAGTCCCCACCACAGCCGCCAAAACATTTTTCGGTACGAATTTCGGGCAGTTTCCCGCATTTTTTGGTACGACATTTGGGTTTTGGTACGAAATTCGGGCGGATTTCTGGATTTTTTGGTCCGAATTCTGGGAAATGCCGCATAACGTGTTTTTTTCCAGCAGCGATTTTGTACCTTTGTAGTTGTATAACACAAAAAGCCGATACACTATGGAGCATTATGATATTATAGAGGGAACTGATAAGTCTGCACCTCAAGAGAAACAACTTTTCCTAGATTCTTGCTCTATCATTGAGCAGGCTCAAAGTGCGGCATACCGCTCCGTCAACGAAACTCTTATCAAGCGGAATTGGTTGCTTGGCATGCGTATTCAGCATGAAATCCTTAAAGAGCGTCGCGCTGAATATGGAGAGCAGGTGATCAAAACATTATCGAAAGCGTTGACAAGCAAATATGTAGATGGTTTTTCACGAAATAATCTTTATCGTTTCATCTCTTTCTTCAAGTCTTTTCCTGATATGTTCAATATGGCGATAGGGGAAACAGAAATTGTCCCATCACTGACGGGACAATCTGAAAAAGTACCATCACTGATGGGATTTTCTGGCGATCAAGACATATACAGCCAGCTGAAATCTGCTCAGCCAATACGCTTATCATGGACGCATTATAGCATCATCCTGCAAGAAGCCAACACCGAGGCTCGTGCCTGGTATGAGCGAGAAGCCGCACGGGAAATGTGGAGCACGCGCACGTTGCAACGCAATGTCTCATCACAGTACTATCATCGTCTCCTAAATTCTCAAAACAAAGCCCTGGTTCACGACGAGATGAAAGCTCTCACCAAACCACTTCAGGATAAACTTGAATACCTAAAGAACCCCGTAATTGCTGAGTTCCTGGGATTCAAAAATAATACGAACTATACAGAAAGCAATCTAGAGCAAAGCATCATTGACCATCTCATTCCCTTCTTGATGGAGCTAGGCAAGGGCTTTGCTTTTGTGGACAGGCAAAAGCATATTCATACAAAGAAGGAGGATTATTACATTGACCTTGTATTCTATAACTATCACCTCCGCTGTTTCGTCCTTGTTGACTTAAAGACAAAAAAACTGAGTTATCAGGATGTGGGGCAAATGGATATGTATGTCAAAATGTACGATGAGCTTGTGCTTCCCGACGGCCACAACCCCACCATCGGCATCCTGCTCTGTGCTGACACAGACGAAGATGTGGCACACTACTCCGTGTTAAACAACAATGACCAACTCTTTGCTGCCAAGTATCTCACCTATATGCCAACGCAGGAAGAACTGCGCAGGGAGATAGAACAACAAAAGGAATTCTTTAGGCTGCAAAACGGCGAATAGTGAGCGATTTTTCTGGAACCGAACCCATCCGCACCTCGCTAGAAAACTTCGGACAATTCTACTACTACGACAAGGAAGCCGAGGAGGCCGAACGACAGGTGGAGATAATTCCACTCTATGCGCTGTGCAATCTGCAAAATATCCAACAGCCCGATACCGCCCAAGCCGCACAAAATCTCCGCTCGTAATATACAACATCGCAAACCCCGTCTGCTGCAAATCGCTGCAAATGGGCTGTCGATGGACTGTTGCGAAATGTTAACGCAATTTGGATTTCGGCGGAAAATGTTGTATCTTTGTACTAGCAAAGAGGAGAGAGCC
>CAMBWV010000083.1 GCA_945871755.1 uncultured Bacteroidales bacterium | reverse complement strand
CACATCACCTGTTTGCGAAAGAAACGCCCCTAGCGATATATGATTACGCCTCTGTCACACTGTGGGTCGTCAATGATTCCCGCTGTACACATCTCGGAAAGGTCAATCTTCTTTCCTTCATATTCAAGGGTGTAACCATCTATGACCAATGCCGGAATGCCAGCCTTTTTCCGTTTCGCTGCCTTTGCCTCCTGCATCACGCTAAAAGGAAGCATCACTAATAATATTAGGACAAGCCACCAACAGTCTGGGTCATTGCTGACAAAAATTGCAAAAATTGCGATACCAATCAGCCCAAGGTACAGGGTAATCTTGGGATCCACGTCTCTGTAATAAATCTCAATTCTTTTTTCCATGATGTATTATTTGCATTTCTCAGTTTAGCCAGGTAAAATGAGAGGGGAAAAGATATCCAAGCCCATGGAGCATCCCTGAAACCAGGGAGCGAAGCGACCGACTGAAACTTGAAACTAGGGGACGAAGTCCCCGTCTGAATCTAGGGAGCGAAGCGACCGAAAGAGCGAGGAGGACAGCGACAGGAAAAGTTCGCTGTCCTCCTCGAGTTCGTAGGTGGACCTCAGTTGGGCCGCAGGGGCTAGTTCTTCAGTTTGGCGTCGAAGAAGTTGCAGACGCGGGTGAAGAGATGGTAGCGGGTGTTGCCGCCGTAGATGTTGTGGTTGCGGTTCGTGTAGATTTGCATCTCGAACTGCTTGTCGGCCTGCACGAGGGCCTCGCTCACTTCGTGGGCATTGCGCACGTGGACGTTGTCATCGGCTGTGCCGTGGATGAGGAGCAGGTCGCCGTGGAGCTGGGCGGCGCGACTGATGGGGCAGCGGTCGTAGCCCTGGGGGTTCTCCTGCGGCGTGCGCATATAGCGCTCGGTATAGACGGTGTCGTAGTATTTCCAGTTGCTGGGAGCCGCAATGGCCACGCCTGCGCGGAAGACGGGACGGCCTTCGCTCATGGACATGAGTGTGTTGAAACCACCAAAGCTCCAGCCCCAGATGGCGATGCGGTCCTTGTCAATGAAGGGGAGGGAGCCCAAGTAGAGGGCGGTTTCCACTTGGTCCTTGCTCTCAAGGTCGCCCAGGTTGAGATAGGTGCACTTCTCGAAGTCGGCACCGCGGCCGCCCGTACCGCGGCCGTCCACGCAGACGTAGATGTAGCCGCGCTGGGCCATGTAGCTCTCAAATACGCCGCCGCCGAAGAAGCCGAGATTCCATGAATCGGTCACCTCCTGCGAGCCCGGACCGCTATACTGGTACATGATAACGGGATAGCGGCGCGCGGGGTCGAAGTCCTTGGGCTTGACCATCCATCCGTTGAGTTGGACGCCCTCGCTGGTGGTGAAGGTGAAGAACTCCTTCGTGCCGAGTCGGCCATTGACTTTCTGCTTCAGTTCGGCGTTGTCCACGAGTGTGGTCAGCGTCTTGCCCGTGGCGTCGCAGAGGGTGGTGACGGGCGGTTGCTGGGCCGAGGAATAGACGTTCATGAAATATTTCATGGTCGTGCTGAACGTGGCCGAATTTGTGCCCTCCTGCTTGGAGAGGCGCGTCACCTTGCCCTTGCGGTCGGCCATATAGACCTCCTGGCGCAGGGGGCTCTCGGCGCGGGCGGAATAGAAGAAGCGGCCAGCAGCCTCGTCGTAACCATAGAAGTGCGTCACCTCGAAGTTGCCCTTCGTCACGGTCTGCTCCAGCTGGCCGTTGAGGGTGTACCAATAGAGCTGCTGGTAGCCCGTGCGCTCGGAGAGGAGGGAGAAGTGGCCCTTGTAGAACTTCATGTCGGTATAGGCCGCCTCGCGGATGTAGCGGTCGTTGGTCTCGCGCAGCACCATCTTGGCTTCGGTGGAGCGGGGATTGACCATATAGACCTCCATGCGGTTTTGGTGGCGGTTGAGGGTGATGACGGCGAGCTTGGTGGGGTCGTCGGTGAAGTGGATGCGGGGCACGTAGCCGTCGGCGTCGAGGGGCACCTTGAGGGTGCGAGTGACGCGGTTCTTGATGTCGTAGGAATGTACGCTCACCTTGGAGTTGGCCGTGCCTGCCACGGGATATTTATAGGCGTATTCGCCCGGATAGAGGTCGTTGTCGGCATGGGCGGGATGGCTACCCTTGAACATCTGCATGTGGTAGATATCTACGTTGCTCTCGTCGTAGCGCACCCAGGCCAGCATCTGGCTGTCCGCGGAGAAACTGTAGGAGCAATTCGTGGAGAACTCTTCCTCGTTGACCCAGTCGGGGATGCCGTTGATGATTTCGTTGAACTTGCCATCCTTGGTCACCTGAATCTCGGCGTTGCCGTAGAGGAGCTTGACGATGAAGAGGTTGCCGTCGCGCACAAAGCCAACGACATTGCCGTCGGGCGAGAACTGCGGCACCTGCTGCGGGCCGCCCGAGGAGAGGGGCACGAAGGTGTTGTTCTTGACATCGAAGAGATAGTACTCGGCCGTGAAGGAGCGGCGATAGATGGCCTTCGTCTTCGTCTGGAGCAGGATGAACTGCTCGTCGGGCGAGAGGATGTAGCCATCAATCGTTTGGAGTTTGACGGGACCCTGCGCCTTGGCGGCATCGAAGAGGGTGGACGTCTCCTTACCCGTGCGGAAGGAGGAAACGACGATGCGGCTGAAGTCGCTGGAAAGCTGAGAATAGTGCTCGCCGTCCTTCATCGGCTTGACGCCATAGACGTAGGTGGGCGAATAGACGCCGCTGGTAATGTCGCGGAGCGTGAGTGCGTCGGACTGTGCCTGCACGGGCGCAAGGGTCAAACCGAAGAGCACGGCCAGACAGAGGATTATTTTTTTCATGTTAGGAAGGGGATTACACGGATTGCTAAATTACATCACTTCATCAGGCATAGAGTTATCTACGGAACTGAAATCCTGCTCAATGCTCACCTGATTGCTGCCCGGCTGGATATAGACACGGAAGGTGGGACCCTCACCGCACCAACCCACAACGGCCCAGAAGCAGAGACGGCCTGCATCCGAGGCTTCGCGGTTGAGACTCATGCCCGTGAGCATGCCTCCATCGAAATCCTGGCGCGTGGAGGCAACGGCATATTGGCTGAAATCGTCCTTGACAAAGGAGCGCGAGATGACCTCTTGGCCATCGCGGGTCACGCGGACGGTCACGCGGTTCTGATAGAACTCTTGTTCTTGATTGTCAACGAAGATGGGGAGCGTTTCATCGGGCTCCGTAATGATCTGACAAGCATATACGCTGGCACCTAGGCGCACGGTGTCGCGCAACTCAGGAAAACTGACATTGGTCTGCGGCAGGTTGGGCTGCTGGGCAACCACAACGGCGGTCGTATCGGCCTGCTTGGCTTCCTTGTCACTGCTTCCGCATGCGCTGCAAAGCCAACTGCCGCATACGGCGGCCATCAGAAGGGACGGAATTTGCTTCATGTTTCTTTTCTTAGAATTCCTATTGCTCGGGGGAAGGGCAATAGGGTTAATGTTTTGCTATATCGGCCTACAAAATAACGAAATGCCAGCCACGTGGGCAAGAAAAAAGGCGGGAAATCCCGTCGGGGATAGGGATTTTTGCGTAATTTTGCCGTGCCGCCTCCTGAAACGGCTATTGCCTGCGGCACTTCTTGACGATTCATCCCATGCACCCACGCTCGCGAAACATTCTTTGCACTGGCCTGCTCGGCCTGCTGCTCTTGCTGTCGCTTGGCTCGTGCCATGACGACAATGCCGATGCGCCCCTCTGGCCCAGCGGTAAGACAGCGCGCCGAACAGTCCTTATATATATGTGCGCGCAAAATTCGCTGGGCGCCTACAAATACCACCGCAGCGATTCGCTGGAAATCATGCAGGGCCGCCAGTACATCGCGCCCAACGACCGCCTGCTGCTCTACGTGGATGACGCAAACTATCCGCGACTGATGGAAATCAGTGCCAGCAGCAAAGCGCCCGTTCTGCTTCGCCAATGGAACAAGGAAGTGAACTCGGCCGACCCGCAGACGCTCCGCGACGTAGCCACCTGGGTGCGGCAGCATTGTTCGGCACAGGAATATGGACTGGTGCTCTGGTCGCACGCTGATGGTTGGTTGCCAGCGACGAACAAGGCGTACGCCCCTTCATCGTCCACCTACGCCCCCTTCTCCTTCGGCATTGACGTGGGACAGGGCGGCAGCATGTATGGCGACCGCGACTATCAGGGAAAGCCTGGCCCGCAGATGGACATCACCGATATGGCACAGGCGATTGCCGAGAGCGGGATGCACCTGCGCTACATCCTCTTCGACGCTTGCCTGATGCAGAACGTGGAGAGCAGTTATGCCCTGCGCCACGTGACGGACTATGTGGTGGCCTCGCCCATTGCCATCAGCGCCTACGGCGGCAACTATACGAGCCTCGTGAAGTCGGGCCTGTTCAGCGAGCGGGTGGAGGACATCGTGACGACCTACTATGCCGACATCATCGACCCCGAACAGCGCAATACGTACGACGACTACGGCATCGTTATCTCAAGCGTGCGCACCGCTGGCCTTGATTCGCTGGCGCACACCATTGCGGAACTCTTACCCTTATCAACCCTGGCCACCTCGGGCGAGGAGATGCCTGCCTTTGATGACGTGCAACATTACCATGCCTACACATCCACTTATTATTACCGCCCCTACCAGCACGACCTGCGCTGTACGATGCAGCGCATCCTCTCGGCCGAAAATATGCAACGCTTGGACGAGGTGCTCGCACAGGTGATTACCTGCAAGCGCGCCACAAACCGATTCTGGGTGGGGCCTAAGAACTGGAACTTCCTCGCCGTAGATACAACGAACTATTGCGGCGTGGCTGCCTTCCTGCCCCAACGGGTTTACACACAGAATGCCAACGCTTGCATCTTCGGCGACCTCAATGAGCAGTTCCGACAAACGGAATGGTACCACGCTGCGGGCTGGGCGGGCTACGACGAGCACCTGCTCCGTCTGCCGATGAGCCGCTCGGGCTACGACGAGCCTTAGCCGCCTGCGCCTTTCCCCAGTTGCTGATTCTGATTATTATCTGATTATCTCTTATTTCCTCAAATAAAGCCCCCCCTCCCCTACCGTGAAACTAGCCAAGAAATATCTGATTGCCCTCATCGCCTTCGTGGTCATCATTGGTTTCCTCGACACGAACAGCGTATGGAACCGCCTTGAAATTAGGAAGGTCAACGACTCGCTGCGCCAAGAGATTCTGGTGTACGAAGAGAAAAGCAGACGCGACAGCCTGCGCCTCGACGAACTCCAGAAGAATCCTGACGCCATCATCCACGTGGCTCGCGAAGAATACTTCATGAAACGACCTGGCGAGGACATATATATTATTAAGTAGGCCACCTATTGGTTCTCACCGTTTGCCCTCGCTTTCCATACATCCATTGCCCATGTCTATTCGAACGATTCTCTATACCCTAGGCGGCCTGCTCCTGCTCGTAGGCGCGGCCCTCCCCGTCTTCCCCACCCTTATGGGTTATGCTCCTGCCATCTACAGCGCGGGGGCCCTGCTCTTCGGAGCTGTGCAGGTGACGACCCCACTGCCTGTTGACCACTTTGCCGTGCGCCGTCTCCATCGCCAGCAAACGCTCGGCGCGCTCTGTCTGGTCGTGGCAGGCGGCATGATGTTTATGAGCAAATACCATGTGGAACCCTGCGCCC
>CAMBWV010000082.1 GCA_945871755.1 uncultured Bacteroidales bacterium | reverse complement strand
GGGCGCCGCTTCGCTCTGCCCTGGGCTAGGCGCAGGTTGCCCTTTCAGGGCGTACCTCCAATTCTTGCGAATTGTACGAATGTGGGTGAGTGCCGCGGACATGGTCAGCATTCGAATACTTCGTGGTGGGAAAAAAGAAAACACACTCTCCATCCACATTCGAAAAATTCGAAAGATTCGTGTAAAAAAACTCCGCGCTCCTTACGTGCCTGTTGCTTAGATTCCAAGTGAGGCCTTCCCCAACCAATTCCTAATTCCTAATTACAACCCTCCCCTTCCTACTTTCGAAATCAAAACATTGTTATCATGCAAAAAATAAAAAGTATCCTTCTCACCGTTCTGCTCTCTCTGGCAACAACAGCCATGATGGCAGCAACCACGGACCCCGAAGCCGTGACGGCTCTGCTCAACCGCATCGGTGGCAGTGGCACGGCAGACCGCTTCGTGACCATCGTGGACGAGTCGCTCAAGAGCAGCGGCAAAGACGTTTTCACCATTACCGCACAGGATGGCAAGCCCTGCATCAAGGGTAGTTCTAAGCTGGCCGTCACCACGGGTATCAACTGGTATCTCAATCACTATGCCCACGTCAATCTGGCGTGGAATCACCTCACGACGGACCTCAGCGGCGTCACCCTGCCCGTTCCTGCTACGGACGAGACGCGCACCTGTCACGCTGACTACCGCTATTACCTCAACTATTGCACCTTCTCCTACTCCATGTCCACCTGGACGTGGAAACGCTGGCAGGAGGAAATCGACTGGATGGCCTTGCACGGCATCAACATGCCCTTGCAGATTGTCGGTCTGGACGTGGTGTGGAAGCGTCTGCTGACGGAGAAGTACAACTACACCGAGGCGGAAGCCAATGCCTTCGTGGCGGGTCCCTGCTTCCAGGCTTGGTGGGGCATGAACAACCTCGAAGGCTGGGGCGGCCCGAACCCTGCGTGGTGGTACAAGCGCCAAGAACAACTGGCAGGCCAGATTCTGGGCCGCATGCGCGAACTGGGCATGGACCCCGTGCTGCCGGGTTTCTGCGGCATGGTGCCCAGCAACTTCACAGCAAAGACGGGCATCGCTGCCAACAACCAAGGCGGTTGGTGCGGCTTCACACGTCCCTACATCCTTGACCCCTCCAAGAAGGAATTCAAGGAAATGGCGGCCAACTACTACGAGATTCTCAAAGAGGTCATGGGTACGTCCGTTTATTATAGCATGGACCCCTTCCACGAAGGAGCCAACGTGAGCGGCATCGATGTGGACGCTGCCTATGCGGCTATCTATGAGACCATGAAGGCGGCCAACACGGACATTGACGAGAAATGGGTCATCCAGTATTGGCAGTGGGGCGGACACCAGTACAAGGTGCTGGACAAGGTGGCTAAGGGCGACCTCATCGTCCTTGACCTCTTCAGCGACGCCCACACGCACTTCGGCGAATACAAGGGACACGACGCGGTCTATTGTATGCTTGACAACTTCGGCGGCCGCACGGGTTTCTTCGGTCGCCTGAACGGAATCATCAATGGCTACTTCAACATGAAGGCGCAGCACAGCAACGTGAAGGGTATCGGTGCCACACCCGAAGCCATTGAGCAGGTGCCCGTAATCTATGACGCGCTCTTCGAACTGCCTTGGTACGACAGCAAGCCCGATCCGCAGGCCTGGCTCGCCGACTATGCCGTGGCGCGCTACGGAGCGGACAATCAGGACGCCAAGGATGCTTGGGAACTCTTGCGCAACTCGTCGCTCAACTGCACCAGCGGCTTGCAAGGCCCCATGGAAGGTGTGCTCTGCGCCCGCCCGGCTCTTCAGGTGGGCAGCGTCTCGTCGTGGGGCGGCACGGGTATCTTCTATGATTCGCAGGATGTGGCCCGCGCGGCTGGCAAACTGCTGGGCACTACCCTCAATGGCGACAACTATGATTACGACCTCGCCGACCTGTCACGCCAAGCCTTGACAGACTATTCCTACTACCTCCTCCAAGGCATCAACGAGGCCCGCAACAGTGGCAACACAGCCCTGTTCAACAGCCGCAAGGAGGCTTTCCTCCAACTGATGCTCGACCTCGACGACCTGCTCAACACGCACAGCATGCTGCAACTGGGCCGCTGGACACAGATGGCCCGCGGTATTGCCGATGAAGTGAGCGGCACAACCACAGCGGACAAGGACTGGCTCGAACTGGACAATGCGCGCACCCTCATCACGACTTGGGGCGACAGGAACCAGGCCAATGGCGGCGGCCTCCGCGACTACTCCTACCGCATGTGGGCTGGTATGCTCAAGGACTACTACTACCCGCGCTGGAAATATTTCTTCGACAACAACTGCCAAGGCAAGGACTGGTTTACAATGGAATGGGCATGGGCGCACGACAACTCAAAAGCATATTCCGACCAACCCACAGGCAGCACGGCAGATGTAGCGCGCCAACTCTTTGCGAAATATTTCTTCCCCGTGACGCTGGACAACGGCCAGACCTTCTACGCCTATCGCACGATTGACAACGACGTGCGCAAGACGTATTGCCCCACCGTCAACCGCGGCAGCAGCCTCGACCTCGGCCTGACAATTCCCACGGGCACAACGGCCTCCTTCCTGCTTGACCTCAATGCCGACGGTGTCATCAGCGATAGCGAAACGTTCACCAGCCTCGCCACCACGATTCCCGCCGACTGTGCCACGGGCAAGGTAAAGGCGCAAATCAACCTCAGCGACGGCACGACCTTGGCCTTCAACGTCATCCTGAAGGACGAGATTACAACCCCGCGCACCGTCACCGTACAGACGGAGGACGCTGCCAAGGGTACAGCCACCATCAAGGGCGGCGGCACGAGCGTCACCAATACGGACTTCGTCACCATCGTGGCTACGCCCGCGGCAGGCTACGACTTCGTCAACTGGACGGACGCTGCGGGCAACGTAGTCAGCCAAGATGCTGAGTACACCTACTACGGCGCAGAGGCGGCTACGTTCACCGCCCACTTCATCATCAACCTCTGGGGCGTGCCCGATTCGGACATGAATGACTACAACGACGTCAAGAATTACAACCAGTACATCAAGTCGATTACCCTCGCACAGTACGGCGGCGATGCCGAAGAGATTTATTCGGCAGAGGCTTGTCCCGAGCAGTTCTACAACGTGGCCACAAAGGTTATCAACGCGGCTCCCGGCGGTTCGTTCACGCTGAACTGGACCGACGGCGGCGGCCTGGCCTACACCTATCTCTCGGCCTATATCGACCTCAATCGCGATGGCGAGTTCAATATGCAGGACGAACTGCTGGCCGTCAAGGGTTCGCACAACAGTACGAGCAACGACCCCAAGAGCGGACCGCTGACCGTCACCCTGCCCTTCGATATGCCCGAGGGACTGACGCACATCCGTCTGCGCTTCGACGGTGCCTGGAAGACGGGCTACGATGCCAAGACCGGTGCCTTCGATGCCAAGGCTAAGATGAACCGTATGTGCTACGAGATTCTCGTCAACGTGGAGAAGTCGGCCAAGAAGGCTGTCACCGTGACCGTGGAGACGAGCAACGTCAACCATGGTACGGTGGATGCCAACGGACAACCCGACACGCACACCTATCCCGTGGGCGAACAGGTGATTCTGCGCTGCTATCCGAAGACGGGCTACCGCATAGATTATTGGAAAGACCAATTTGGACGCCGCCTCCCTGCTTCGTGGATGGAGGAAAACGTGGTGAAATTCTATCCCTACGACAACGCAAAGATCTCTGCCGTATTCACCTCCACGAAAAACCTTACCTACAACGGCTGGACGTTCAACTACGAAGAAATGGGCCAAGGCATCTACATCACAGACGTGATGGAGGAAGGCACAAGTACGGACCTCGACCTCACGCAGGTCAATAGCATAGGAAAGGAGTTGGTGGGCGTTGCGCCCCAGACCTTTCGCGGCCGCACATCGCTGACGTCCATCGCTCTGCCGGCCTCGTGCCTCTCGCTGGACCGCTTTCTGAAAACGTCCTTTTCGGGAACGGGTGTGCAGAACCTGAAACTGGCGCCCGAAACGACGATTCCCGCTGGCACGCCCTTCCACATGACACTCGCTGCTACGACCAACGGCGCATCTTTCAACGAATGGGGCTCCTCGCTGCTGGCCACTGGCGACAACTCCTTCGCCAATGATTTCACGGGCGGCTTCCAGCTCTATTGGGCCAAGGCTGGTACGCTCACGGCCAAGGTAAACGGCAGCGGCGAAACGAAGTTCTCGACCAGCGCCAGCAGTGCTTTCACCATTGATTTCGACTATGACGGTTCGACTGTGACGCTCACGCTGCAAGCAGACGACAAGGCTGCCGAAACGAAGACGTTCTCCAATGTTGCGCTGAAGGACATCGCCACTTTCACCTCTTCCATCCCCGCAGGTATCAACATCACCTCGCTCCTCATCAGCGACCCCACGCTCCACAGCCAGCCTTTCGAAGGCTGCACGGCAATGCTGGAATACGCAGTTGAACCTGCCCATCCTTATTTCTCCTCGCCCGACGGCAACCTCTGCTCAAAGGATGGAAGCCAAATGCTGGCCTACGCTGAGGGCAAGCTCTACGAGCGCGCCTACGTGCTGACTAATGCGAAAGACAAGAAGGTGGTTGCCAGTAATCCGCCTGCCGATGCCGATGGCAACCTCATCGCAACGGGCGGCAACGGCAGCGAGCGCGTCGTGACAACCAACGACAATACCACAGCAGCCTCCCTCGTACGCTTTGCCAAGGTGTCGGACAAAAACGAAATCTACCATCTGAACTCTTCCGGCTACTTCGGCGGCAAATCCGATGCGGGCGGCAACGGCCAGCAGATTGAGGTGCTCGTCAACCCCGAATGGGCGGGCGACTATACGCTCAACCAGCGCACGGCCTGGACCACGGGCCTGAGCACAAGCGTCAGCCTCGGTTGCGCAGGTTTCTATGTGGCCAGCAGCGAGGGCAAGTTCATCCTCAGCAATACGAAGCCTGCCGATGGCAACGCCACCGTATGGACACTGAAGGAGGCCAAACAACTCACGGTTAACGTAAGCGACGCGCTCTGGACAGCCGTCTGCTTCCCCGTTGACGTAGTGGTACCCGCCACATCCGAGGCCACCATCTACAAAGCCATTGCCCTGAAGGGCGAAGACAAACTCACGCTCACGTCCATCGCCGAAGGCACTCTGCTCAAGGCGGGCGAAGGTTTCCTTGTCAATACCACAACGGCCAAGAGTGTCACCTTCAACATCTCCTACCTCGGCACGGCCACGGCCCTCACGGACAATCTCCTCAGCGGTGCCAAAGCGCGCCGCACAGGGCTGACCGCCGAAACCTTCTACGGTCTGGGCAACAAGAACGGCGTAGGTTTCTTCCTCTCCACAGACACGCAGGTGCCCGCCAACCAGGCATACCTCCTCCGCTCGCGCATAGCAGGTAGCGCCGCCAGCGGCCTCTTCTTCGACTTCACGGAAACGGGCATCAGCAACATTCAATCCGACCGCCTAGCAGGTCAGAAACTCTACGACCTCCAAGGCCGCCGCATCCTCTCCCCCACACGCGGCATCTATATCACTGAGAAAGGCGAACGGGTATTCATCAAATAACTCCCAGAGCAAACTATAAAAAACAAATCGCCATACAAGCCAAGTGGAGTAACGTGAAAGTACCGCACCTTGCTTGCAAGGTGTGAGTACGGAGTTTGT
>CAMBWV010000081.1 GCA_945871755.1 uncultured Bacteroidales bacterium | reverse complement strand
GGCACGAATGCGCTCCAACCGCGCTTTCGTCTGCCTCTCTGACCTCTGCGAGGAGAGTACCGTGCGCAGAGGCGGGGCTTGGTTCAAGCGCCGCGTCTTTACGGTCTTTGTCCTCGCCCGCTACGACACGCGCCGCGAAGAGGACTACCGCGAACGCCTCGCCCTGTGCCGCGAATTGTTCCGACAACTGCACTCGCGCTTCATCTTGGACGAGGCGCGCTTGCAGTCGGAACTCTGCTATCTCGCCGTGGACGAGATACGCAGCCGCGAGCTGGGCGGGCAGTTCCTCAATGGCTGTACGGGGCTTTACTTCTTGCTGGCTTTGGACGAACCTACGGATTTACAATACAACGCGGACGAATGGCTGACAACAGAAGAACCGACAGCGTAAGGGAATACGCCCAGGGCTGGTTTGACAAGATGGTGGAGATTTGGCGCGACCGCCTCGATGTGCTGCGCGTCCATGACACGGGTGCTTTGCGTGGCTCGGTGGAGAAGGGGCATTTTTCCATCGGCGAGGCAGGCGGCTCTCTGGCTTTCCGATACCTCGAATATGGAATCTATGTGGACTTGGGCGTGGGCAACGGCTACCGCAGGGACAATGGCGGCGACCTGCCGTTTCTTGACCTGGCTTATCGCTTGGAGCACAAACTGGACAGACCCCGACAGCGCAGGCCGTGGTTCAACAAGTCATGGTACATCAGCATGATGGTGCTCAAAGACAAGTTGGCCGAGGTGATTGGCGAGGAGTTTGCAGGGCTGTTCGATAATTTGGAGCAGAGGGAGAGGGGATAGGTACATATATATATTGGGGCGTTCCCCTTCGGGTCGGGCTTTTGCGCTGCGCGTTAAGCCAAGGTCTTAATCCCATTCGGGACTAACAATCCCTAACGCGGAGGCTGTATGCAGCGGCCGCACCCCTCTTTCGGGAGATGCCTTTCTCTTTCTTGTCTTGGTGTGGCTGATGCGGTGGCACGTGGCTGTCGTGCAGTCGTGGTCGCAGAGGTCGCAGCGTACATGGTCAAAGCAGCCGCCAGCCGTGTACTTCATCACGCACTCCTCCACAAGGACAAAGCCCTCTTCGTCCTTGTTCCGAACTTGCCTTTTTTCATTGGACACCCATCCCCAAATGTGGCCGTCTGCCGCACAGATCCACACAGGCATCCCTCGCTGCCGTTCTCCGAGTTCGGAGGGCGGCGTTTTTCTTGCTCCATTCATTGCGGCTCACGCTTTCTCTTCGGGAAGCAGGGGAAGCCCTCGTAGTCCCGGAACAGCAGTTGCGTCCTCCTCATCGTGGCTGGTGGCAGAATGAAGTCGCTGTAGTCAGGTGGCGGGGTCTTTCCACATACCCGAGCCGCCATGACACTTGCCTTTCTGTAATTCCCTACGGGCGGCACGCCCGCCGTGGAAGTCTGTGGTGTCCCTTTCCCGCAGTTGTTCGTCCTTCGTGGAGCACCGAGTTTTGATACAATCTCCGGCCACTGCGGAAATCGGTGGTTTTTACGCTGCAAAGGTAGGGAGGGGCAAACAATTCAAGGGCTTGCAGTAATTTTTTTAGGGATAAACCCCAAGCCCGAGGGTAAATAAATGACTGCAAGCCTTTGCCTAGTTTACCCTGTTCCTCCCTCTTCTTGGCAGTGTAAAATTCACCTCCGCAGCAGCGGGGATTGTCAAACATCAAAACTCTTAAAAATTATGCTCAACGAAGAACTTTTGGAACAACTGCGAGAAGAAAAGGAACTCCACTATTACGACTACCACAGCGGACATCCCGCCCTTTATGTAGGGAATTACGGCAAGTACAACGGCGGCTCGCTGGATGGTATGTGGGTGGACCTCACCACCTTTTCCGACTACGACGACTTCATGGACTTCTGCCACCTGCTCCACCACGATGAGGAAGACCCCGAGTTTATGTTCCAGGACTACAAGAACTTCCCCCGCGAACTTTATGCAGAAAGCATGAGTCGCAAGGACTGGGAAAAACTCAGCGTCTATCTCGAACTTTCGGACAACGACCGCGAGATTTTCGATGCCTATGTGGAACTGCGCGGCTGGTACGACGACCTCACTTGGCAATGGGTGAGCGATTTGTATCAAGGCAAGTTCGAGGACGAAGAGGACTTTGCCCGCCACCTTGTGGAGGAGTGCTACTATGATGAAGTGCGCGGCCTCCTCGGCGACTACTTCGACTATGAACGCTTTGCACGCGACCTCTTCATGAGCGACTACGACTTCAATGACGGCCACGTTTTCTGCAACCGCATCTGAAACGCTACACCAAGACAGGAAGGGCATCTCTCGCAGGAGGGGTGCTTTTTTTGTCTTTTCCAGCCCCGGATAAACGCACTACTTTTGGGTTAATCACTCAAAAGCAGCGCATTCATTTATGACTAGTACCGAGATAAAAACCATTGAGTTAATCGTCAATTCCGAGCAGGCTCGGAAACGACTGGATGAACTCAAAGACAAGTTGGAGCAACTCAAAACCAAGCGCGAGGAAGCCCTGGAGCGGGGCGATTCCCGTGCCTTTTCGCTTTACTCCAAGGAAATCAAGAAGGTGGAGAAAGAGATAGAACGCACGGAAACCAAGGCGGAAACCTTGGGGCGTGCGCTCGGAAACCTCGACAAGTCTGCCCCCAACGAACTCAAACGCACCCTGCGTGAGCTCCAAAAGGAACTCAACTCGGGCAAGGTGCAGCGTGGCTCTGCCGAGTGGCAGGCACTCACCAGTGCCATCCGCGAAACCAAGGACGCGCTGGACGCGGTGAACCGCGAACTGCGCACCACGCAGCAGTCCTCGTGGAGCGACCGCCTGGCGGACTGGGGCAACAAGTGGATGGGTTTGGTGATGAACGTGCAGGCTTTCTTCGAGGTAGTCAGCGGCGTGCGCACCATCCTCCAGCAGGCTGTCAGCGACTATGCCGACATCGAAGAAGCCAAGGCGCAGGTACGGAAATATACCGGGCTTGCCGCCGAGGACGTGGACGCCCTCAACGAAAGCCTCAAAGCCATGGACACCCGCACCTCCCGCGAGCAGCTGAACGCGCTGGCAGGAGATGCGGGCAAACTGGGCATCACCTCCAAGGACCAAATCCTTGACTTTGTCGAAGCCGCCGACAAAATCAATGTGGCTCTCGGTGACGACCTCGGAGCCGGGGCGGTGAAGAACGTGGGCAAGCTGGCCATGCTCTTTGAGGAAGACAAGCGTCTTGGCCTCAAAGGGGCAATGCTGGCCACTGCCTCCGTCATCAACGAACTTTCGCAGAACTCTTCGGCAGGCGCAGGCTACCTCGAAGAGTTCACCGCCCGCGTGGCAGGCGTGGGTAAACAGGCAGGACTGACGCAAGCTCAAATCATGGGCTTTGCCGCCGTGCTGGACGAGAGTATGCAAGAAGACGCGACTTCCGCCACTGCCTTCTCGCAACTCATTACGAAGATGTACCAGGAGCCCGCCAAGTTTGCCGCCCTTGCAGGCAAGAGCGTCAAGGAGTTCTCGCGCCTGCTCAAAGAGGATGCCAACGGCGCGCTCATCGCTTTCCTCGGCAACATGAAGGCGCAGGGCGGCTTCGACAAACTCGCGCCAATGTTTGAGAAGATGGGGCTAGACGGCACACGCGCCACCTCGGTGCTCTCCTCCGTGGCCGACAAACTCGGCAACGTGGAGAGGATGCAACGCCTTGCCACCGAGGCGTACAGTGAGGCCACCAGCATCCACAACGAGTTCGCTGTGCAGAACAGCACTGTGCAGGCCGAGCTGGACAAGGCCAAGAAAGCCTTGCAGGATATGCGCGCCGAACTCGGGGAGAAGCTGATGCCCGTGGCCTCGAAGATGGTGAACTTCACCACCTTGTTCCTCAAAACCTTGTATAAGCTCATCACTTTTGTAGCCAATCATTCTACCACAATTAGCACACTGACTGCTATGGTCATTGCCTACACCGTGGCTGTCAATGCTGCCGCTATTGCAACCAAGGCCAAAGCTGCTGCCGTTGTCGTAGCCAATACCATAGCCAAAGCCTACCATGGGACAGTCAAAGCCCTGCACGCTGCCCACCTCCTCTTGCAGTTGGGACTTGCCAAACTGCAAGGAAACTGGGTGCGGCAGTCATCGCTAATGCTGGATGTGAAAAGGGCTGGTTCAGCCGTTGCTATGGGTTGGGGCGTACTCATTGCCGCCGCCATTGCACTCGCTACTGCGATTTGGCAAAGCATCAAAAAAATGCGTGAACTCTCAGAGGCAGAAAAGACCATGGCAGATATACGCAAGCACGGTGCGGAAGCCGTCATGGAGGAAAAGACCAAACTGGAACTGCTCCACAGGGCAGCGCAGAATGAATACCTTGCCATGGAGGATCGGTTGAAAGCCGTTAAGAAACTCAACGAGATTATCCCGGAGTATAACGGTCAGTTGGATGAAACCACGGGTAAATACAAAGCAAACGAAAAAGCCCTTACGGACTATTGCAATGCACTTGTCCGTAAGTATGAACTCGAAGGGGCAAAAGAAAAGTTGCAGGAAATAGGACGAAAGATTGCCGACTACACTATCCAAAAACAGCAGGCGGAGAGGGAACTTGCCGATGTCAGGAAGCGTGCGGCTGATGCTGCCGCAAAGAACAAGAATCATCCGAAAGTCAAGGCATATGGCAGGTCGCAGGTGGATGCAGATGTAGAATACATCTACACCACTGCATCTAATGTCTGGAACGCGAATATACGGGCAGCAGAAGAAAAAGTGGATAATTTACAAGGCAAGATAGACGAACAGAATGACTTAATCAAAACCATCGATGCCGCCTACGGCAAGGAGTTGCAGGCTGAGGTTGCCAATGAACCCGAAAAAGAGCCTAACGGCGGAGGCGGAGGCCGAGGTGGAGGTGGAGGTGGTTCTTCCGACCCCAAAGACTTGGAGCAGCGACTCAAAGAAGAGCGTGACCGCTTGGAGGACGAAGCTCGTGCACGGCGCATTCTTAAAATGCTGGAGTATGAACAGGGCAAAATCACAAAGAAAGAATATGAGGATGCCCTCTTAGACATAGAAATGGAAATGCTCACCAAACAGCGTTCCCTGTATAAAGAAGGCAGCTCAGAATGGAACAAGCTCGAAGAGCAACGCATTCTGCTGCGCCGCCGTGTCTTAGATCAGGAAGCGCAATATAGTATGCAGGACATCGCGCGGCGGGAGGCAGAGGCCAACGAAGCCGCCCAGCGCGAATACCTGCAAGGTACGCTCTCGGAAGAGCAGTATCAACAGCGGTTGGATGAGATCAAACTTGCCCACCTGCGCGATCGTGCCGACTACTATACGCAGATCGGCGACCCCGAGAAGGCACAAGAGTTCACCGCGCAGGCCAATGCCGAAGACCTGCGCCAGCAGATGGCCCGGCGCAAGGATTTCCTGCAAAAAGCCCAAAAGATGCAGGATGAATATTTCCAAAAGTCCTTGGACGAGCGCGAGCAGGACGAACTGCGCCTGCTCGATGAGCTTGTGGCCGAAGGGGTGATTGCGGAAGAGAAGAAGCAAGAGTACATTTCCCAAATCCAGGATAAGTACAAGAAACTCCGCAAGGACGAGAAAGACAAGAAGGACAAGGAGGAGGGCAAGAAGATTGAAAATCCGCTTGGCAATGCCACGGGCATTGCATCGGATTTTACCGACATCTTCAAGAAATTAGAGAGTTTGCAGGCCAAACTGCGTGACGGCGAAGAATCGTGGGAGGACTACGCTGCCGTGGCTGTGTCGGCTCTTGCC
>CAMBWV010000080.1 GCA_945871755.1 uncultured Bacteroidales bacterium | reverse complement strand
CTCACACCTTGCAAGCAAGGTGCGGTACTTTCACGTTACTCCCTTGGCCCCTCACCACTTTGACCTGAGTAGTTACCTGTACTCACACCTTGCAAGCAAGGTGCGGTACATTTCTCACCGTTGAAATGGCATATCCCATCAACGGTGCAAGCGCACCAAATATTCGTGCGAAGGCCCTGCCTCTAGCATTTCGGCTTGCAGTCCGACGGCAGTCGCAGCCTCGCGCAGTCGCTCAAAGTCAACGTATAGCCAATGGAAACGCGGGCCGCGGCAAGGACCATACACCATCTGATAGTCCACCTCGCCATAATAGCCGTCGCCGTCGTAGAGGAACGTGCCGTCCTCGTCCTCATAGATATAGCGGATGTCGGACGAGTCGGCCAGTATCTGCCCATCGGGTGCCAGCAGTTCGGCTAGGCGGCTGAGAAAGGCGGGCAAGCGGTGCAGGCGTCCGCTGATGCCGAGGCCGTTCATCAGGAGCAGCAGCGTATCAAAGGGCCCTGCCACATCCGCACATGCGCCATCCATCACGTCCGCGGCAAAGGCCCGCCGCACACCACGCTCGCGCATGGTCTGCACACTAAGGGGTGAAATGTCGATAGCCGTCACGTCCAGCCCGCGCTCCTGCAGCACGAGGCTATGGCAACCAGCCCCCGCGCCAATATCCAGTACCCTGCCGCGACACAGCCGCAGGGCCGTCTGCTCCCATGCAGGCATCTCGGCCTCCGTGCGAAAAAGACAAGCAGCAGGCAACTCATCATCCTCAAACATAGACGATTGAACGACAAGGCGGTGCGCCTCTTCCGAATGAAAATAATCCCAGATGGCAGCGCCCATCGGGTCGTGGTGTTCCTTTAACAACATAAAACGTCTTGATTTTTCCACAAAGTTACATAGATTTTTGGGAATCCATCACAAATTGGCTAGGCTATTGCCCTATGCACGGAAATCCCGACAATGCCGATGAGCCGCCTTGCCTGTAATAGGGAAACGTGCTTGACGAAAGGGTGCAGTCCGTTGGCATATTTGCAGTGAACAGAAAAAAGCGGGCTGTGTCGGCTGGACACAGCCCGCGGTGCTATTTATCATTCGGCCGAAGGGATTAGCCGAGATATTTCATGAGGATGTTGATGTTGTCGCTCTCGCGCAGACGACGGAGGGCACGCTCCTTGATTTGACGTACGCGCTCGCGGGTGAGATTGAGCGAGTTGGCCACTTCTTCGGCCGTCATCTCGTTGCGACCGATGCCGAAGAGCATCTTCAGCACCTGTGCTTCGCGCTCGCCCAGACGGGAGAGGGCAGCCTCGAGGTCGGAGGAAAGGGATTCCTTCTCCATGAGGTTGTCGGTGCCAGGGGCAGATTCGTCCGTCATGATGTCGATGAGCGAATTGGAATCGTCGTCCTGGAACGGAGCGTCCACACTCACCTTCTTGCCGTTCGTACCCAGTGCTTCCTGCACCTTGCTCACGTCCGTTTCGAGGATGTCGGCCAATTCCTGAACGGAAGGACGGCGCTCAAATTCCTGCTCGAAGTTCACGATAGCCTTCGTGAGTTTACTCTGGAAACCTACCTGGTTGAGGGGCATACGCACGATGCGGCTCTGCTCGGAGATGGCTTGCAGGATACTCTGGCGTATCCACCACACGGCGTAACTGATGAATTTGAAACCACGGGTTTCGTCAAACTTCTGTGCAGCCTTGATGAGGCCTAGGTTACCTTCGTCAATCAGGTCGTTGAGTGCCAAGCCCTGATTCTGGTATTGCTTTGCCACAGAAACGACAAAGCGAAGGTTGGCACGCGTCAGTCGCTCTAGGGCTTCGCGGTCACCGTGGTGAATGCGCTGGGCGAGTTCAACCTCTTCGTCCGTAGAGATCAATTCCTCGCGTCCGATTTCCACCAGATACTTGTCCAAAGCCGCGCTAGAGCGGTTCGTAATACTTTTGTTGATTTTTAGTTGTCGCATAGTAACCCAAATTGAATTGCAAAAGTAGTATTTTCCAATATTTCAGCCAAATCCAAGCCTATTTTTTCATCCCCTACCCCCCGATTATTCACATTTTTATCGGATTTTGAGAGGTAGATAGCAAGATATTCAAGGCACAAGGGGCAGAAACCCCCAATCGCAAAATTTTCAAGCAGCCCAGAAAATTCAAAATCCACCCACCCAAATATCCCAGAGATAGCCTTGCTGGGGCTGGCGACTGGGGAAGAAAACACCAAGCGGCAGCATTTCTTCCCCAGCACTACCCCACCTTTCATTTTTTTATCGTAACTTGCGGCTGCTTAGACTTTCCGCCCCTGACGATGGGGGCGGAACCAACCTTAACAAGACCTGAACAATGGACATCCAGAAATACATCGGTGAAGCGACGGAATATGACAAGAAGCAGGAGGTGGAACGCCGCAAGGTGAAAAATTGGCTGAAGAGCGTGAGTGCCTTTGCCAATGGTGCGGGCGGTTGTCTGCTACCTCATTTTGGGCAGCGAGGTGCATGTGGATATGTA
Organism: uncultured Bacteroidales bacterium; assembly: GCA_945871755.1. Taxonomy (GTDB): domain Bacteria; phylum Bacteroidota; class Bacteroidia; order Bacteroidales; family Bacteroidaceae; genus Alloprevotella. The sequence goes on along the minus strand of CAMBWV010000080.1, from coordinate 3,258 downwards.
CGATGACCGCTTGGTCATCTATTCCCCTGGCTCCATGCCCGAGGGACATATCATACAGGATATGAATCTTGAGAGCATCCCGTCCATCCGCCGCAACCCCGTCATTGCCGACATCTTTGCCCAACTGGGTTATATGGAGCGAAAGGGTTCAGGCATGGGAAAAATCCTTGACCCCTACAAAGCGCTACCCTTCTTCAGCAAACGTATGCTACCCACCTTCTACTCCGACAGGTCGCAGTTTACGGTAACCTTCCCAAACATGATAAAGGTATGGCAGGAGGAACACGGAGAAGCGGAAGGCCAGTATTTGAATAATAACACCCAAGGGGACACTCATGATAGTCGAAATGTCCCACAAAATGTCACTCGGGATGTCACTCGAGATGTCACTCTGGGCAGGCTGCGCGGCGAGGAATTGGACGAATGGATTGCTTACCAATTAGCTGTTCATCCCAAGATGACTACCGAGGATTTAGCGAAATTATCAAGTTTATCATCCAAGACTATCAAGCGACATATTGCTAGTATGCAGAGACTTACATTTGTCGGCAATAGCTCAAATGGTTATTGGGCTGTAGGCCCGAAGGTGGAAAGGAGAAAATCCGATAGCACTAATGGCGACACCCAAAATGTCCCTCAAAATGTCCCTCGGGATGTCCCTCGAAATGTCCCCCGGGATGTCCCTCGTGGTAAGCTACGCGGTGAGGATTTAGACGAATGGATAGCGTACCAATTGGCCGTTCATCCAAAGATGACTAGTGACGAACTGGCGGCATTAGCAGGCTTATCCTCTAGAACCATCAAGCGACATATCGCAGGCATGAAGCGACTTAAGTTTATTGGCAATGGAACAAAAGGATACTGGCTTGTAGGCCCAAAGGTTGAAAAAGGCTAGCTAAATATACTCGTGACGGGGAAAATGGTACTCGTGATAACGAAAACAGCACCCGTGAAGCCGAAAATGACACTCTATAGACTATATAGCGCATGGTAGATACGGATAAGGAAAACTGCGATTCTGCTTGTTGTCTGGTTCGTTCGCTTGGATAAAGTATTTCGCGGGATGTCCATACTGAGTGTGGCGAATTTTTCGTACCTTTGCCCTGGAAAATTATAGCGGCTTCGGCCATTGCCCATGTATATCATCAAAAAACTTGACGCATACATTCTCAGAAAGTTCCTGCTACTCTTCGTGGCAGCGTTCTTTATCTGTCTGTTTGTCTTCATGATGCAGTTCACTTGGCGCTATATTGACGAGCTGGTGGGTAAGGGACTGACGCTAACCATACTGATGCAGTTCTTCTGGTATATGGGCCTCTCGCTCATTCCCACCTCGCTACCGCTGGCCGTACTGCTGGCCTCGCTGATTACCTTCGGAAATATGGGCGAAGACCTGGAACTGCTCTCCATGAAGGCGGCAGGTGTTTCGCTGCTACGCGTGATGCGCCCCATCATGATTACGGTAATGATGGTGATGGGCGTATCGTTTTATTTCCAGAACAAGACGGCGCCCGAGGCTACCATCAGTATGCGCACGTTGCTCATTAGCATGAAACAGGCATCGCCTGCGGTGGAGATTCCCGAGGGCGTGTTCTACAACGGTGTGCCGAACGTCAATATCTACGTGCAGAAGAAAAACGTGGAGACGGGCATGCTCTACCAACTCATCATCTACAAGACGGACCAGGGCTTTGACCGCGCGCAGATTGTGCTGGCCGATTCAGGACGATTGGAGATGGCGGCCGACAAGATGCACCTGACGCTCGACCTCTGGAGCGGTGAACAATTTGAGAATCTGCAATCGCAAGGCGGGGCCGCGCTAGGGAAAACCTCCGTGCCCTTCGACCGCGAAACTTTTGGCTACAAGCACCTGATTATTGACTTCGACAGCAATTTCAGTCTAATGGACGCGGCCATGCTGCGCAACCGACCTGAAACCAAAAACCTCCTAGAAATCGAAGCTAGCGTGGATTCGATGAACCACGTCATTGACAGCTTGAGCCGCGAGAATAAGCAGATGGCCGAAACGCGCTTCCTATCCTTGCGTGCCATTCAGAAGAACGACTCTGTGGCCGTGGCGAAGCGCCTGAAGAGCAAGAATCACGGCACTTTCGATGAGATTGTGGCCAATGCCTCTGCTGAAAATATGCAGACAGCCCTCCAAACGTGTAAGATGACGACGGCCTCCAACCAAATGGAATGGGAAGGGCGCGGCATGTTTACGGGCGACACCAACAAACTCATCCGCCAACACTGGCGCGAGTGGCACAGGAAGTTCACCCTCTCGCTGGCCTGCCTCATCTTCTTCTTTATCGGTGCGCCGCTGGGAGCCATCATTCGCAAGGGCGGACTGGGAATGCCGACGGTTATCTCCGTTTTCATCTTCATTATTTACTACATCATCGACACGTCGAGCACGAAGATGGCCCGCGATGGCGTGTGGGATATGCGCTTTGGCATGTGGCTGAGCACGGCCGTGCTGACCCCGCTCGGCATGTGGTTGACGTACAAGGCCAACAACGATTCCGTGGTGTTCAATGCCGAAGTATATATGCAGTTCTTCCGTCGCCTGCTGGGCCTGCGCACGAAGCGCCACCTGGCTCGCAAGGAAGTGATTATCCACGACCCGAACTATGCCGAGGCCAAGGAGCGTCTGCAAAGGCTTTCGGCCGACTGCCAAGACTATCTCAGTCAGAAGAAACTGGCCCATGCACCCAGCTATCTCCGCATCTTCTTCCGCTACGAGCCCGATACACACGTAGAGCAGATTGGCGAGGAGCTGGAAAGCCTCGTGGAGATGCTGGCCAACACCACCGACCGACATATCCTGGCGGAACTCAACCGCCAACCTATTATATATACGCGCGCGCACGTAACTCCCTTCAACGGGCGACGGCGAAATATTGCCGCAGGTCTGCTGCTGCCGCTTGGTCTGCTGCTCTGGTGGCGCATCTGGCACTTCCGCCTACGCCTACTCCGCGATCTGAAACAGATTATCGCCTCCAACGAGAAAATCATCCAACGCATAGAGCAAGAAGGCCTCTAACCCCCGTGCGCCTATTCCCCCGATAATTACCGAAAAACCTAGAAACGATATATCCTTATGGCTACCAACAATCCCCTGTCCTCCATCGAAGAGGCAATACAAGATTTCAAGGCCGGCAAATTCGTCATTGTCGTTGACGACGAAGACCGCGAGAACGAGGGCGACCTCATCATGGCCGCCGAACTCGTCACTCCCGATGCCGTCAACTTCAT
>CAMBWV010000079.1 GCA_945871755.1 uncultured Bacteroidales bacterium | reverse complement strand
GTTGGCTATCCGCAGGAGTGTGTGCTGCTGGTCGGTCAGGTTGTCGGCATTGGCCAACTGTTCCACGGGCTCGGCTATCAGCGTGAGCGGTGTACGCAGGTCGTGCGATACGTTGGTGAAGAAGACGAGTTTGGACTGGGTGGCCCTTTCCAGTTGCTCGTTGAGTTCCTTCTGCTTGTCGCGCTGTTCCTCGAGCAAGCGGTTTTGGCGAAGCAGTTCGCCTTGGTAGCGCTTGCGCTGCCAAAATACGTGGAGCAGCAGGAAGAGTACGCCCGCTATCAGCACGAGTAGGGCGATGGTGAAGTAGAAGAGCGTGGTCTGTACGGCATGCCGGCTGAGGTATTCGTCCACCTGCGTCTTGAGTTGGTGAATCTTGCCCGTTTCTTCCTTCATCGTTTCGTTCTGGAGCAGGAGGATGTCGGCATTCGAGAGGTCCACGACGGACGATTTGGGCAGGACCACCTTCCGTTCATAGGGCTGGCCCTTGAGGATGGCCAGGGCGGTGCGAATCAGCCTGTAGCCCTCGGTGGGATAGAGGAAGGTGGCGCCGATGGTGCTGTCGGCCACAGCCTTGATGCCTATCTCGGGCGCGGCATCTACGCCAATCACCTGCACCTGCAGGCCATGACGGCGCGCCCGTTCGGAGGCGGCAATGGCCATGCGGTCGTTGTGGGCAAAGACGAGGTCCACATCCTTGTGGATGGCAAACAGAGAATCGCAGACGTGGGCAGCATCTTCGTAGTTCCAATTACCGTATGCCGTGGCTTGAAGGTTCAATCCGCCCTTCTTCATTTCGCGAACGAATCCCGCGTGGCGCTCAATGGCTGGTGTGGAGCCTGGGCGTCCGTGTATCTCTAGCACCTTCGCCCCTTCGCCCACCAAGTGGTGCGCATAGCGTGCGGCCGATTCGCCGATACCCTGATTGTCCACGCCCAGATAGGCCGTATAACTCTCGTCGTTGATATTGCGATCGAAGATGACTATGGGGATGCCTTTCTCATATACCTCTTTAATAATAGGCGTAATGGCATTGGCCTCGTTGGGCGCCACGACGATAATGTCAAAGCCGTGGTCCACGAAATAGCGGATATCGGCTATCTGCTTCTCGTTGCTGTCCTCCGCCGAGCGTATCTCTACCTTCGCATCGGGGTGGAAAATCATTTCGCGATGGATTTCCTCGTTGCATTTGTTGCGCCAGTCGTCGCTGCTGCATTGCGACACTCCTATTTTATATATACGTTTCTCTTGGCAGGCCGAAAAAATCATAGAAAGACCGCACAACAGAAACAGCATGAATCTGGTTTTCATAGCGTCGAAATAAGATTTAAGGTAGGTTCTATAAATTAGTTGCAATGGAAGGCAGGGTTTCTATTCTGCTTGGATGTATTCGCGCCTCTCGCACCGTATCTTTTTGTTTTTCATTCAGTCACGTAGCCCGCTACGCTCCTTCATGGAAAACAAAAACCTACGGCACGATAGCCGTGAATCCATCGCAAGCTAATTTATAGAACCTACCTTAAGTAAGGGGTAGAATTGTTTTCCACGTCAAAAATACAACAAAAATATGAAAAATGGGGGGCAGTATAATAAAAAACAAGCGGTGCAACAATTTCAATACTATTGGAACAATTTTTCATAGCGTGTATTCCACTTATCTAGTAGTTTTGCACTGCCGATTGAGAAATGGCGCATGAAAAATGCGATATGGAAAATGCAACCTCAAAACATTAACTTCATAAATCTATCATGAAAAGAATTTCGCAAATACTAATGATGGCCTTGCTCTGCCTGGGGCCTTCTTTAGTCAAGGCGCAGGAGCGCGAAGGTGTGAAGGTGGAATTCCTCGGCACTAACAACACTATGATTCGGATAACGGGCGAGGGCAAGTACCTCATGCTGCCGATTCAGGACAATGGCGAGGAGGCCACACTCAATCTCCTCGTAGATGGCAAACAGGAAAAAAACTTCACAGCGCGGCTTGCCAAAAACAGAGTGGACTATATGGTTCCTCTCGACCTGACTCCCTATCAAGGCAAGCACATCGTGCTCAACATCATCAGCAATCAGAGCCGTGCCACCGTACGCGAAGCCCAAGGCGATGCTTGCTGGAAGAACATCGCACTCAGCGATACCTTTGACACGACGAACCGCGAGAAATTTCGCCCCGCTTTTCACCATACTCCCGACTACGGATGGATGAACGACCCCAACGGCATGGTCTATGCCGACAGCCTTTGGCATCTGTGCTATCAGTGGAATCCTTACGGCTCCAAGTGGGCCAACATGACCTGGGGCCACGCCACCAGTCGCGACCTCATTCATTGGGAACGCCAAGAGCCTACTATTTTGCCCGATGGGCTAGGCGCCATCTTTAGCGGAAGTTCTGCCATCGACCATCACAACAGTGCGGGCTTTGGCAAGGACGCCATCGTTACACTCTATACCTCGGCTGCTGCCAGCCAGATGCAGAGTCTTGCCTACAGCACGGACGGAGGCAACACCTTTACGAAATATCCCGGCAATCCCGTGATAACCATGGAGACCGAGGCGCGCGACCCCAATATGTTCTGGGACGAAGCGCACCAGCAATGGGTCATGCTACTCGCCCACGCCCTGGAGAAGGAAATGCTCATCTACACCTCGCCCGACCTGAAGCAGTGGACGCTGGCCAGTCGGTTTGGCAAGGGCATGGGCGCACAAGGCGGCGTGTGGGAATGCCCCGACCTGTTTGAACTGCCCGTTAGCGGCTCCACGGGGAACGAGAAGAAGTGGGCGCTGGTATGCAATCTCAACCCTGGCGGCCCCTTCGGTGGAAGCGCCACGCAATATTTTATTGGCGACTTTGACGGCACGACCTTCAAGGCCGACACCGACGCCACGGGAACCATTCCCACCAAATGGATGGACTATGGCAAGGACCACTATGCCGCTGTGAGCTGGAGCGATGCGCCTAACAACCGCCGCACTGTCATCGGATGGATGAGCAACTGGCAATATGCTGCCGAAGTACCTACCCTGCAATACCGCAGCGCCAACACCCTGCCGCGCGAAATGGGCATCTTCAAGGACACGGATGGCCAGTACTACCTCTCCTCTACGCCAAGCCCCGAACTGGAAGCCCTTCGCAGCGGACTGCACCACCAATCGCGCCGTTTCTCCTTGGGCAAAGCCGACAAGACTATCTCTCTGCCCACGCATAACGACGGTATCTGCGAAATTCTCGTTGACCTTGAGGCGCGCAAGGGCCAAGTGCTGACCCTCACGCTCGCCAACAAAGCGGAGGATCGCGTTGTCCTCACCTACGACTCCGACAAGGAAACGCTGGCCTTCGACCGCACGCAAAGCGGCATCGTCAATTTCAGCCAGGACTTCCCAGCCGTGACCGTTGCTCCCACGCATCGCCACGACGGCAAACTCAGCCTGCGCATTTTCGTGGACCGCTCCAGCATTGAGGTCTTTGAAAAGGAAGGACGTTTGGCCATGACCAACCTCGTATTTCCCAACTCGCCCTACACGGAACTCTCCCTGAAATGCAGCAAGGGCAAAGCCAAAATCAGCAATCTGAAAGTTTATTCGCTCAACACTAAAACTAAATAACAATAATATGAACGCTACACAGCCGCTCCCCAACAACCGCAAGAGTCTGGTCGTCCAGATGATTCCTGTGATGCTCTGCTTCTTTGCAATGGGCTTTGTTGATTTGGTTGGCACCGCTTCCAACTACGTACAGAAGGACCTCGGACTGACCGATGCCGAAGCCAACCTCTTCCCCTCGCTGGTCTTCTTCTGGTTCCTGATATTCTCCGTGCCGACAGGCATGCTGATGAATAAGATTGGCCGAAAGAATACGGTGCTCCTCAGCCTGGTCGTCACGATGCTCTCGCTGATTCTCCCCGTCTTTGATGATTCCTACACGATCATGCTGTTGGCCTTCTCCTTCCTAGGCATTGGCAATGCCATCATGCAGACCTCGCTCAATCCCCTCGTGACCAACCTCATCAATAGCGACAAACTGGCCGCCACACTGACCTTCGGCCAATTCGTCAAGGCCATCGCCTCCTTCCTGGCGCCCATCCTGGCCGTTTGGGGTGCTACCACTTACCTGCCCACGTTTGGTCTAGGCTGGCGGGTGCTCTTCCTGATTTACGCCGTCGTTTCGTTCATGTCCATCGCCATGCTGGCAGCCACACCGATTCAGGAGGAAAGTGCCGACAAGGCGTCGAGCATCCTCAACTGTCTCAAACTCTTGGGCAAGCCCTTTATCCTGCTTTGCTTCTTGGGCATCATGTGCCACGTGGGCATTGACGTAGGCACCAACACCACGGCTCCCAAGATTCTGATGGAGCGTCTCTCCCTGCCGCTGGAGCAAGCAGGCTTCGCCACGAGCGTCTATTTCATCTTCCGTACGGCAGGATGCTTCACGGGCGCCTTTATCCTTCGCAAGGTTTCGGCCCGCCTGTTCTTCGCCCTCAGCGCATTGCTGATGCTCGCGGCCATACTTCTCCTGCTGTTCAGCCATTCGTTGCTACCTATATATATAGGTGTAGCCCTCGTTGGCTTTGGCAACTCCAACGTATTCTCCATCATCTTCTCCCAAGCCCTCGTGGCTGTGCCCGAAGCAAAGAACGAGGTGTCGGGCCTGATGATTATGGGACTCTTTGGCGGCACCGTCTTCCCCTTGGCCATGGGCTATGCTGCCGATGCTTTCTCTCAGATAGGAGCCGTTGCCGTGATGGCTGTCGGCGTGGCCTACCTGCTCTTCTACACTACAAAAATCAAACAAATATAACCCCAAAAATCAATCTCTATGGAAAATCAAGTAATCGTCGGAATGGGCGAAGCCCTGTGGGATGTATTCCCCGAAGGCAAGAAGTTTGGCGGTGCGCCTGCCAATTTCGCTTATCATGTTTCGCAGTTTGGCCTCGAAAGTTATATCGTCAGCGCAGTAGGTGACGATGAACTGGGCCAGGAAATCATCGACCATTTTCACAAGAAGAATATTCGCCACATCGTTGAGACCGTGCCCTACCCCACGGGAACGGTTCAGGTGGAACTCGACCCCAACGGTGTGCCCCAATACGAAATCAAGGAGAATGTGGCCTGGGACAACATTCCCTTCACCCCGCAACTTGAAGCCTTGGCCCACCGCACACGTGCCATTAGTTACGGCTCGCTGGCACAGCGCAACGAGGTGACGCGCCAGACCATCAACAAGTTTATTGATGCCATGCCCAAAAACGAGGACACGCTGATAATCTTCGACGTCAACCTCCGCCAACGTTTCTACACGAAGGACGTGCTCGATGCCTCCATGCGCCGCTGCAATGTGCTGAAGATTAACGACGAGGAACTTGTCACGATTAGCCGTATGCTGGGCTATCCCGGCACCGACCTGCAAAGCAAGTGCTGGATTCTGCTGGGCCGCTACGACCTCAAGATGCTCATCCTCACCTGCGGCATCAACGGCAGTTACATATTTACCTCGGGCAATATGTCCTACCTCAGCACTCCCGTCGTTGAAGTAGCCGACACAGTTGGCGCGGGCGATTCGTTCTCCGCCACCTTCGCTTCGAGCATCATCAAGGGCTTGTCCGTTGGCGAGGCCCACCGCCGCGCCGTAGAAGTGTCTGCATTCGTCTGCACACAGCACGGCGCCACCCCTGTCCTCCCCGACAGGTTTACGAAAGACTTTTAGTTTAGGTAGGTTCTATAAATTAGTTTCAATAGAAGGTAATAGATTGGTTAGGATAATGATTCGTTGGGTGGGCTCCCTTGTGGGCTCACCC
>CAMBWV010000078.1 GCA_945871755.1 uncultured Bacteroidales bacterium | reverse complement strand
CCTTGTCCGCGGAGCCACACGTTGCGAGCAATGTGCGGTACATTGCGTTTCCGCTGAGAATAATCTCCTTACTCTTAGTCCACCAAGTGATTCGCAATAGCATAAATCGTGAGGCCCGCCACGGAATGGATTTGCAATTTGCGGGCGATGTTCTTGCGGTGCGTGATGACCGTGTTGGTGGAGATATAGAGATGAGTGGCGATTTCCTTGTTGGTCATGCCCTGAACGAGGCAGATGATGATTTCGCGCTCGCGCTGTGAGAGGGCATCCTTGCCTTCTGCCTCGCGAATCATTTCCGTCAGGCGCGGAGCCACGCTGTCTGTTTCGGTGCGCTTCTCCAAGCGGCGCACAGCGGGCACGAGCAAGCAATCTTCCACGTGGCAGTGGTTGGCTAACCATTCCTCCATATTATATATGTCGTAGAGAGTGTCGGTGAGTTGGTTGTTCGAGAGATTGTCGTGCGGCAGGTATTTGATGATGATGTTTTTCAGTTCGTGAAACTTCAGAGAAATTGCGTGGTGGTGCTTCGAGAACGAATCGATGTGCCCCTTCTCCGTCCGTTCGCCCTGCACGAGTGCCTGAATGTAGGGGAATAACGTTTGCTCCTCATAGACCATGTGGCGGCGCACGCTTTGGGCGTAGTCGTCGTAGAGTTGCAGGATGATGGCCGTGCGGGCATCCTCGGCGTGGAGCGAACTCTCCAGTTTCTTGCGGATAGAGGGCAGTTGATAGTCGATGAAGAAGCGGTGGGAGGCCAGGAGGTAGCCCATCAGTGTCTTGACCGAAATGCGCTCGTCCGTTTCGCCTGGCGACATGCCGTTGATGAGGAAATTGGTGGTGGCCAGAAAGGTGTAGCAGTCCACGTCCTGTTCGTGGCACACCTCCTGCACCGTCTTATCGCCGAAGCCAAGGCGGATGCCAAATGCCGCCAGGCATTGCAGCATGCTGTAGTTGTCGCTGATGAGGTCAATCATCTTGTCGTCGGCCTCGTAGAGTTTGATCTTTTTCATCGTAGAGGAAAATCTGGGAAGAGGTTGGGAAGGATAGGAGGGGCGGAAGCCATCGGCTCTCCCAACAGGGCTGTGGCTGAAAATACCAGTGCAAAGTTCGGATTTTTAGGGCGGACGGCCAATCCTCATATCTAGGTATTTTTGCCTCAAGGCTTTATTCTCATCCCCTAAAATGGTTAGACTCTTCCCCAGAAGTGGGGAGCAGGGATAAGGGGAGAGGAAGAGAAAACACCCAATTTTGGGTATTGCAAACAGATGGGAGAAGTCGGAACTTTGCAGTCGGAAAAAAACAAACCCAAATATGCGATTCAGAATTCTTACACTCATGATGTTGATGACAGTGGTGGCAACTGCGGAAGGCCAGGCCGTGACGGTGGATGCCGTGACGAGTGCCACGCCGCAGGTGCCAGACACTATTGCGCAGAAGAAAAAGTCCAGCTTCCTCCAGCGCCTGCGTCTGGGCGGTTATGGCGAGGCCGTCGTGGCGCGCAATTTCTACAGCCAGAGTTTCAACCGCTACAACGCCCCCGCCCGCTACAAGAACGACGAGAGCCATGGCGAGTTCGACCTGCCCCATGTGACGTTCAACCTCGGCTTTGACTTCGGCCGCGGTTGGACCTTGGGCACCGAAATAGAGTTTGAGCACGGCGGCAACGAGACTGCCGTTGAAATAGAAGCCGAAGAGTCTGGCGAATACGAGGCCGAAACCGAAAAGGGTGGCGAGGTGGCCATCGAGCAATTCTGGCTAAACAAGGAGTTTCTCCGCGGAAAATTGAACGTACGGGCTGGCGAAATCATCGTGCCCGTGGGCTACAGCAACGCCTACCACGAGCCGCTCAACTTCTTCACCTGCTACCGTCCCGAGGGCGAGGCCACGATACTCCCCAATACATGGCACCAACTCGGCCTGTCGTTCTGGGGCCGCGTGAAGGACTGGCGCTACGAGGTGCAACTGCTCTCCGCGCTCAATTCCGAGAGTTTCACGGCTGAGAAGTTCGTGCACCAAGGCGCCACGAGCCCCTACGAATACAAAGTGGCCAACTGCTACGCAACGGCCCTGCGCCTGGACAACTATTCGCTGAAAGGATTGCGCGTGGGCCTGAGCGGCTACTACGGACATACCTTCCGCAATTCGCTCAAGACGCCTGGCGCGTCGTACGATGACGTGAAGGGCGCGCTCGGAATCATTTCGGGCGATTTCGCGTTGAAGCGTTGGAACTGGATAGTCCGCGGCGGCGTGGTCTATGCCCACCTCTCCGATGCCGACCGCATCTCCGCCTACAACAAGGCCAACTCCACCCACCACAAGTACCAAGACGGCAACCCCTTCCACAACACCAACATTGCCTCGGCCGCCTTGGCCGTCAGTGTGGAGGCAGGCTACGACATCTTCTCGCAGATTCACCGCCTCCGTCGGGCAGGCCAGCGCCTCTACCTCTTCGGCCGCTTCGACCATTATGACAGTATGTACAAGGGTACCTATCGCCAACAGTACCGCTACTGCGCGCCCTTCGTGACAACGGTCGGCATCAACTACCATCCCATTCCCCAGATTGTGGTCAAGGGCGAATATGCCTACCGCGCCTTCCGTCAGCCCAACAACCACGGTCTCCACGCCGACAGCCCGCTCTACGTGGCTCCCTATAACAACGAACCCAGCCTGCGCCTGAGCATTGCATTCCAAGGTTGGTTCCTCTGAGAAATTTCTTACTCCAATAATCTATAACATAAAAGATGAACGTAATCCAAAAACTGAAAGGCAGCAGCCTGCCCCTCCTCCTCGGCCTCTGTGCTTGGGGACTGCAAGTAGCATGTACCAACGACGACCCTGTGGATGCCGACATCGTTGCCGGTAGCCAGTCCTCCCTCAACGCCGCCTGCGACCAATGGCGCACGGCTCGCGCAGACTGGGAACAGACCGAAGCCTTCCTCTTCGGCGCTGCCGACAAGTATTCCATTGACCCCCACACCGACACTTGGCCCGTGGACCAGGCTGCTCTGGCCAATATCCTGCGCGACCCCAACATTATGGCCGACATTGACAACAAGGTGAAACTCCTCAACTCGGGCCTGCTGGGCTACCACGGCATTGAGTACGTGCTCTTCCGCCAAGGCAATCCGCGCGACATCAGCCAGTTGACCGATCTGGAATACCGCTACGTTTGCGCCGTGGCCAAGGACCTCTATCAGGCCACCTGCGTGCTGCAAACCACTTGGTCGGGCGCCACCTCGGGCACCCGCTACGAAGAAGCCATACGCTATCTGGCCTCTCACAACTCCCTCGACGATGATGGCAACGTGACGGGAGAAGGCCTGAACTATACCAACTTTGGCGCCAATTTCAAGCAAACGCCTTCGGCTGACTACGACAGCGACCTCGATGCTACGGTGCAAATCATAGAAGGTGCGCGCGATATCATCGCCGAAGTGGCAGGCTCAAAAATAGGTCTGCCCTGGTCGGGACAGGATGATTCCTACATCGAATCGCCTTACGCCTACAACTCCATCACCGATTTCTACGACAATATCGTAGGCTGCCGCAACGCTCTCTACGGCGCAGTGGGAGCCACGACGCCCAACGAGAAGTCGCTCCTCTACTTCTGCCTCAACGCAGGCAACCCCACGCTCCGCGAACAAGCCCTCCAGGTGCAGCAACAACTCACCACAGCGCTGGAAAAGGTGGCTGCCATGAAACGGCCCTTCGCCCTCTACTACACGGATGCCTCGGTCGAAACGGCCATTACCGCCCTCGACAATCTTGATGCCGCCCTCGCTGCCATGGAAGAGACGCTCCAGACTTATGCGGGCAATGCCACGGTCGAGGCACAGTGCAAGATTATCAACGCCAACTATGTGGACAACGTGGTTGTGCGCCTCTACACTTCGCTCTGCGACAACGCTGAGAAACTCTATCAGGCCATTATTAAGATTAAAGATTAACGAATCATGAAGAAGCAGATGAAAAAGTCAAGAATGCTCCTCGCCGTCTGCGCGGCCGCCTTGCTCGCCTCCTGCTCCGACGACGTGAGCGAATCCCTCAGTTGGGAGATTGGCGAAGGCACAACTCTTGACTATCCCGAGGACTACTTCGCTGGCGGACGCTTGGGCACAACGTCCAACAACTCCTCCGTGGCTTTCAAGCAGCCCACTCCCGCCGTTGAGAGCGCGGGCATGGTGACGGCTTTCAACGAAGGTGAGTACCTCTTTGAGAATGATTTCAACGAAAATACCGAAGGTGCCTTCCGCGGTTTGGGCCCCGTCTATGTACGTCCGGGCTGCGGCTATTGCCATCCCGGCTACGGCCACGGCGCGCGCCAAAATAGTTACGCAGCCAACCAGCACCGCAACGGCTACCTCCTCGTCATCTACGACAAGCAGACCAACGCCTACATTCGCTCGGTGGCGGGCATGCCGCAGACGGCAGCCGTCAAACCCTTCAAGGCACCCATCGACGAGACGCAAATCAAGATTGACTGGAAAGCCTATACCGACGAATGGGGCAACCGCTTTGACGATGGCGAAACCTACGAACTGACTTATCCCGAGGTAACTATTCCCCACTCGGCCTATTATGCGCCCGTCTATGTGCAGCGCAACGGAGTGGATGTGGAGATTCCCGCCGAGGAATATGCCGACAATATCGACGTGCGCCTCGAATCGACCATCGGCATCTACGGCACGGGCCTCCTCGATGCTATCCCCGACGATTCCATCACGGCACAATGGCAGGCCGAGTCGCCCTACGTCACCCTCAATCCCTCCCTCTGGGACCAGGGGGCCAACACGTGGAAGAGTTATTACGCCAATACGCTCCAGGGCGACGGCACCCAATACGTGCGCCGCTATACCTACGCCCTCAGCCGCGGCCCTGTGCTCGATGGTGCCGGTGCCAATGCCATCTGGAATATCACCAATGTCAATCGCCCCGACCGCCGCTACCACTACCTCGACCTCGCCGGTAAATATTATGCCGAGAAATCCTCGAAGGACCCCGAGGTGCAGGCGGGCTTCACCGAATATATCAATCGCATTGACCCCGAAGGGAAGCATCCTGAGTGGCACACGGGCAATCTCGAGAGCGACATCCATACTTACCTGACGAGCAAGACGCTCGAACCCGAGATGACGACCGAGCAATACAAGAACCTGATGATTTGGCACCGCGGTCTGGCCGTTCCTGCCGCTCGCAATACCACGACCGACAAGTTCAAGGAAGGCAAACGTCTCTTCGCCGAGGCGGGTTGCGCCACTTGCCACCGTCCCTCGTGGACCACGGGCAGCGATGATATTCAAGACCCCAACCGCCTCTTCACCAACGCCGACATGCCGCGCTATCCCTATCAGAAGATTTGGCCCTACACGGACATGGTTCAGCACAGATTGTTCATGAAGAACGACATCCGCACGGGCTGGTGCCGCACCACTCCCCTCTGGGGCCGCGAACTGGCCAGCAAATGCGGTTCGGGAACGGAGCGCCTCCACGACTGCCGCGCCCGCAACGTCATCGAGGCCATCATGTGGCACGGTTGCACCACCGAAGGCGGCAAGAGCGATGCCTACGAGTCCGTCCTCAAGTTCCGACAACTAAGCAAGGAACAGCGCGACCAAGTAGTCTTCTTCATAGAATCCATCTAGCAACCATCCCTTCGTATATATAATAAGGAGTCCCCAATGTTTCCCAGGATAGCCCGACTATCGAGCTAGCAGCCGCAGGCTGCGATGAAACTAGGGGACGCAGTCCCCGACTGAAACTAGGAAGCCGCAGGCTTCCGCTGAAAC
>CAMBWV010000077.1 GCA_945871755.1 uncultured Bacteroidales bacterium | reverse complement strand
AACTCGCTGAGAATCTGGTGCACCACGCCTTCGCGCTGGTTGCACAGGTCGGTAGCGTTCTGGCTGAAGAGGACGCCATTCTTGGACAACTGGAGGTAGAGTTCCTCGCCGCGCACCTGCATCTTATAGACGCCATCAGCGAAGAGGAAATCAAGCACGGTAGCCTCCTCGGCCTTGTCGGTCCATCCCACATTGGTGTCAGAGTGGCGCAGATACTTGTTGTCGTGACGCTGGAAGGTGAAACCGTTGTACCAGTCGCCCCCAGCCTTCACGGCATAGCGTTTCGTGGCATCGGCATAGTAATCGGTGTAGAAGAAGAGGGTAGCTGCACTGTTGCCCACGGCACTCCACACGCCAATCTCCAAGGGGAAGCCCTCGGCATAGCCCGTCTTGACGTAGTAGTCGCCAGCGGTGGCTACGGCATCGGCACTAACGGACTGGGTAAAGGCGGCATCTGTAAAGTAGGTAGCCGTCACATAAGCAGGCAGGGCAGCGAGGGCGGACACGGTGGAGGTGCCATCGGCTTCGCAGGCCTTGGCCACCTGGTTGAGGGCCGTTCCCGCAGCGTCGAAGTAGTAGAAATTGGCCGTAGTAGAGGTGGCGGGCTGCTCAATGGCGAAGATTTTGTACGTAGTGGAGCGCGTGCTACTATTAGCCCACATCTTATTGCTCTTGGCATCGTCGTTGACATAGTTGTCGCCCGTCTTGAAGGCCCAGGCATCACCCGCCTGCTCAAGGGTAATATCGAGAGCGGTGGCGGAAGTCTTCACCTGTCCATCGGCCTGCATACCCCAGTAGTAGCCGCCGCGGTTTTGGATGCGGAAGGTGCTAGTGCCTGCGGCTTCAAACTTGAAATAATAGTAGTGGGAGTTATTGACGGTACCCGCCAGAAGCATGGCGGCATCCGTTTGCGTATTGCCAGCGGGGCGCACCCAAGAACCCTCGCCTGTAACGCCGTTGCTGAAGACGAACTGGGTAGGTTTTCCACCCTCGTTGATTTGAATGAGGTACTCGGTCGTACCATCGGTCTTGATTTGGCTGATCTCGGTGACTTCCTTCGTCACGTAGTCTTTGTACTCCTGCGCGGAGATTTCTGCCGAGCCTGCCAGCATGGCCAGCAAGCAGAGCAGTGTCCATAGGTTGCGTTTCATGGTTGTTTTGTAAGGGGATTTTTTAGAGTTTAGTTAGTGTTGTAGGGGCACAGCCCGCTTATTTCGGCCGCTAAAATAGTACAAAATAATCACGCAGCCAAAGGATTTTGTAAAAAATGTTAGGATTATTCAATGAAGGCGAAGAGAGGCGGGGTGGAGAGCGGGGCGCGCGAAGGCGGGGAGAAAGGACGGAGGAAGAGGAGAGCAGCGCGCCTGAGGCGCGCTGGGCTGTGCGCGGGCCGTCTGCCTTGCCTTTGCCAACGCGGCCGCCCTCCCGTTCCGCCCTGCTCTGCCGTGCAGCCAAGCGAAAAACGAAAAACTTCGTCTTTCATTTTGCTCTTCTCTCGCCTTTCACTACCTTTGTCCTTGAACCAAGAAACCCATACATTCATAACCTCAAAATACTATGAAGCTCCCCTCTTTCCGCGCCGCTCTTGCGGCCCTTCTCCTTGCCTCTGCTTCGTGGAATGCTGCCGCCCAAACGGCGGACTTCCGCATTGTGCCCCTGCCCAACCAGATGCAGACAACGAAGCAGGCGGCCTTTAGTCTGACAACTCAGACCGTGATTGTTTACCCCAAAGGGAATGCCGAAATGAAGCGCAACGCGCGTTTCCTGGCCGACTATCTGGCTCAGGCCACGGGCCTCCAGCTTAAACAAGCCACCAAGGCGAAGGCTGGTGCGCCCGCTATCGTTCTCTCCACAGGCCTCCAGCACGAAAATCCCGAGGCTTACCGCCTCAGCGTCACGGCTGACGGCATCCGCATCCAAGGAGCCAGTGCCGCGGGTGCATTCTACGGCATCCAGACACTGCGTAAGGCCGTGGCGCCCGCAGGCAAGGCTGCGCGCATCAGCGTGCCTGCCGTGGAGATTGCGGACTGCCCGCGCTTTAGTTACCGCGGCGCCCACCTGGACGTGTCGCGCCATTTCGTGACGAAGGATAGTGTGCTACGATTCATCGACATGCTTGCCCTCCACAATATCAACCGCATGCACTGGCACATCACCGACGACCAGGGGTGGCGCATCGAAATCAAGAAATACCCACTTCTGACGCAGGTGGGCAGCTATCGCCCCGAAACCGTCATTGGTCACAACTCGGGCAAATACGATGGCCGCCCGCACCAGGGCTTCTACACCCAGCGCGATATTCGCGAGGTGGTGAACTACGCCCGTGAGCGCCACATCACCATCATCCCCGAAATCGACCTGCCCGGTCACATGCAGGCAGCCCTGGCGGCCTATCCGCACCTTGGCTGTACGGGCGGCCCTTACGAGGTGTGGAAGATCTGGGGCGTTTCGGACGATGTGCTCTGCGCGGGCAACGACACCGTGCTCCACTTCATCGACGATGTGCTCACGGAGGTGGCCAGCCTCTTCCCCTCGGAGTATATCCACGTGGGTGGCGACGAATGCCCGAAGACGCGTTGGAAGAGTTGCGCGAAATGTCAGGCCCGCATCCAGCGCGAAGGCCTGCAAGCCGACGGCAAGCATACGGCGGAGGAGCGACTGCAAAGTTACGTGATTCGCCATGCGGCCCAACATCTGGCCAGCCTCGGTCGCAAGATGATCGGTTGGGACGAGACGTTGGAAGGCGGACTGGCACCCGGCGCCACGGTGATGTCGTGGCGCGGCGAAGCGGGCGGTGTGGAAGCCGCACGTCTAGGACACGATGTGGTGATGACGCCCAACACGTACCTCTACTTCGACTATTACCAAACGGCCAATACAGCCGAGGAGCCCGAGGCCATCGGTGGTTGCCTGCCACTGGCCCTGGTGTATTCCTACGACCCGCTGCCCAAATCACTGACGCCCGAACAGGCACGGCATATCATCGGCGTACAAGCCAACCTGTGGACGGAGTACATACCGAACTATCGGCAAGTGGAATATATGGAACTCCCGCGCATGGCTGCCCTGAGCGAAATCCAATGGACGGAGCAGGCGCAGCGCAACTACGGAGATTTCCGCCAGCGTCTGCCGCGCTTCATTCAGGTGTACGACCAGCAGGGCTACAACTATGCAAAGCACGTCTTTGATGTGGAGGCAAAATACAGCCTGGCTCCTGCACGCCACGCCATTGTGGCCGACCTCGCCACGATTGACAATGCGGAAATCCGCTATACCCTCGACGGCAGCGCACAGACCCAGCAGAGCCCGCGCTACAAAGGGCCGCTCGACATCACCCGCACCGCCAAACTCCAGGCCCGCGCCTTCCGCCCCAACGCGAATGCCTCGCGCCTCTTGCAAGAGAACTTCCACTTCAGCAAGGCCACGGGCTGCGCCGTCACCCTCCTTCAGAACCCCCACAACCAATATATCTACGACGGCCCGCGGATGCTGACGGACGGCATGTGGGGAGAGAGCAGCCCCTTCAACTCGGGCCGATGGATTGCCTTCAGCGGCACAGACCTCGAAGCGGTTGTTGACCTCGGTGAGGAGATGGAGGTAAGCCGCGTGGGCTACAATGCACACGTGCTCAAGAGTTACTGGATCATGCTCGACCGCGGCGTAGAAATCAGCCTGTCCTGCGACGGCGTGAACTACCAGACAGTCTATCAGGAGGCCAAACCCGCCATGCAAGAGGCCGACCCCGACAAGGTATATACCTGTCAATATTCCTTCCCAACCACGCGCGCCCGCTACGTCAAGTTGAAAGCACTCAGCGAGCACTCCCTGCCCGACTGGCACGGCGCAAAGGGCAAAGAGGGTTTCCTCTTTGTGGATGAAATCATGGTGGAATAATCCCCAACCACACCATGGTAAGGGCAAAACCCGAAAAACGCCTGCCGTGGGTTTTGCCCTTACCATTTCTTTCGCTATATTTGCAAGCGGTTATCCTATAATAAGATAACGGCAACCTTATTATAAGATAACGGAAACCTTCCCCGAAACACAATATCAACCTTCAAATCTATATTTACTATGGCACTAGAAAAAACCCTAGTTCTCCTGAAGCCCTGCACCCTGCAGCGCGCCCTCGTGGGAGAAATCACCAACATCTTCGAGCGCAAGGGCCTCCGCATTTGCGGTATGAAGATGATGCAACTCACCGACGAAATTCTCAGCGAGCACTATGCCCACCTGAGCGAAAAGCCTTTCTTCCAGCGCGTCAAGGATGCCATGATGACGGCTCCTGTCATTGCGCTCTGCCTCGAGGGTGTTGACGCCATCGCTGCCGTTCGTGCACTGGCTGGCCCGACCAACGGACGCAACGCTGCCCCTGGCACTATCCGCGGAAGTTATTGCATGAGTTTCCAGGAGAATATCGTGCACGCCAGCGATTCGCCTGAGACAGCCGAGGTCGAACTGAAGCGTTTCTTCCGCCCCGAAGAGATTTTCGAATGGAAGCAGACGACCTTCCCCTGGCTGTACGCCAACGACGAGTTCTAAAAACTACACACCTATTATATAGGTAGCATACAGCAGAAGTGGTTTCCGCCTGACAGACAGCCAACGCTTGGCACCGTCCGCTGCGACGGCCCTACCCGTTGCCTGCTCGCCACGTGGAAACCACTTCTTCTGTTCCCCTGCCGCGCGTCCTTTTCCCCAAACCATTTACCGCTCCAGTTTTCCGTTCCACCTATGTCCCCCAACATTTGCATCGTCCCCATGGGCGGCCTGTGCAATCGCCTGCGCCTCCTCCTCTCGGTTGTGGAAATCAGCAACCGACAACCCGCGTTGCGCTTTGAGATAGACTGGTCCAAGCACCCCGAGTGCTACGCTTGGTTTGAGGAACTATTTGAGCCGCTGAATCTGCCTGCCATCACCTTCCACCATCAGCGCTGGTGGACCGCCCTGCACCGCCGCCGCAACGGCTGGTGGCCAGGTCTCGTGCGCCTCGCCATGGGCTACACCTTCCAGCGCGTGGAATACCTTCCAAAGGACGAGGCGGACCTGCAAGAGATGCTCTCTCGCCACCGCCGCCTCTACATCGCCACGGGATTTTCGCTCTGCGACTATTCCGCAGCCAGCATTGCCCACCTGCGCCCCGTCCCTACCCTCCAGGCGCGCATCAACGAGATAGTGAGCCGCTTTGCCCCGCACACCATCGGCATCCACATCCGCCGCACGGACAATGTGGTGAGCCAGCAGAGCAGCAAGCTCCAAGATTTCCACGCCGCCGTACAGCACGAAATCGCACACGACGAACAGGTGCGTTTCTTCCTCTGTACGGACGACGCTGCGGTGAAAGCCGAATTTCGCGAAAGGTATGGCGAGCGCATACTCACGCAAACCTCTCCCGTAACCCGCAAAACCTTAGCGGGCATGGAGGATGCCGTGGTGGATCTCTGGTGTCTGGCCCATACACAAAAGATTCTGGGCTCCTACTGGAGTTCCTTCACAGATATGGCGGCGGAACTGCGGCAGATTCCGCTGGAGGTGGTGAAGGGGGCCTAGAGGCCCTTTAGTTTCAACGGAAGCTTCGCTCCCTAGTTTCAAGTTTCAACGGAAGCCTGCGGCTTCCTAGTTTCATCGCAGCCTGCGGCTGCTAGCTAGATAGTCTAGGCTTTGCATTTGAGAGTTCGTTCTCAAAGGAATTGCAACGTACCGCACGTTGCTCGCAACGTGTGGCTCAGAGGAATGGAGTAACATGAAAGGTAACTACTCAGGTGGATTTATAATTGCAAATTGCGCTGGAAAGAAATGTACCGC
>CAMBWV010000076.1 GCA_945871755.1 uncultured Bacteroidales bacterium | reverse complement strand
CAAGGCAATATCAACGACTTCACCTCCATCCGCTTCATGCGTCTCTTCATGACGGGTTTTGAGCAGCCCCTTGTCCTGCGTTTGGCCACGTTCGACCTTGTCTATGGCGAATGGCGCGGCTACGAACAGGCTCTTTACACGGGTCAGGCACCCGATGTGAGCGGAACGATTGCCGTTTCGGCTGTCAGCTTTGAGGAGAACAACGAAAAGCAGCCCGTCAACTACGTGATTCCTCCTGGTATCAGCCGTGCGCTGGAGCCTGGACAGGAACAGGTATTGCAGAACAACGAGCAGGCATTGGCGATGACCGTTCGCAATCTCTCGCCTGGCGATGCCCGTGCCGTCTATAAAAATGTCAGCCTTGACTTGCGTCGCTACAAGCACCTGCAGATGTTCGCCCACGCCAATAGCCTCATGGGCGAGGAAACGATTGAGGACGGACAGACCAGTCTCTTCATTCGTTTGGGTTCTGACTACAAGAGCAATTTCTACGAATACGAGATTCCCCTCTCCGTCACTCCAGAAGGTAAATACGCCAACAGCAATGCTGGTGCGCGCATCGTATGGCCCGAGGACAATATGCTGGATATTGACCTCAGCCTTTTGACGAATCTCAAGAAGAACCGCAACGTGCAGAAGGCGCAGGGCACAATCTCCTACGCACAACTCTATAGCGAATACGACCCCTCGCGTCCTGGCAACAAAGTGAGCATCATGGGTAATCCTACTCTGGGCGAGGTGCGCACCATTATGATTGGTGTGCGCAACAATTCGCGCGCCAACAAGAGTGTGGAGGTTTGGGCCAACGAACTCCGACTCCAGCAGTTCAGCAACAAGGGCGGTTGGGCCGCGCAGTCAACCCTTAATATCCAGCTCTCCGACGTGGCCACCGTCAACCTCAGCGGCCACATCGAAACCGAAGGCTTCGGCGGATTGGAAGAGGGTGTGTCGCAGCGTCGCGATGACAATCTCTACGAATATTCCGTAACCACCAATGTGGAGGCCGGCCGCTTCCTGCCGCGTCAGATTAAACTCAAGGCGCCCATCTATTATTCTTATAGTAAGCAGCGCACGTCGCCCCGCTACAATCCGTTGGATACGGATATGGAGATGAACGATGCGCTTGATGCAATGGCTAACGAGAGCGAGCGCGATTCGCTCCGCAATATCGCCGACCGCGTCGTGGTCAACAAGAATTTCAGCGTGACTGGCCTGCGTTTCGATGTAGCCACGAAGCGTTTCCCCATGCCCTACGACCCTGCCAACTTCACCTTTGGCTATGCCTATAGCAGCCGCAACACCACGGGCGAGACGACTGCATGGGAGAAGGACCAGAATTGGAAGTGGAATTTCAGTTACAACTATTCTCCGAACGCCAAACCCTTCGAACCATTCAAGAAACTGAAGGGCAAGAGCAAGTGGCTCAAAATTGTCAAGGAACTCAACTTCAATTACCTCCCGCAGGGTTTGACGTTCAATTCCGATATTGTGCGCAATTACTACGAACTCCAGGAGCGCGATATGGAGAATCTTGACAACCATTCCCTGCCCCTCACTTGGAGTAGCGACTACCGTTGGCAGCGCAACTTTACCCTGCGTTGGGACTTGACGAAGAGCATTCATGCCAGCTTCAGTTCGGGAACGAGTGCCGAAATCGAGCAGCCCTATACGGCTGTCAACAAGGACCTCTATCCCGACCGCTATACGGCTTGGAAGGATTCCGTGCGTACGAGTCTCCTCCACTTGGGCCGCCCCTTGACCTACCAGCAGTCGTTTGAGGCTTCTTGGCAGTTGCCCTTAAATAAACTGCCCCTTTTCGACTGGTTGACTTCTGACGTTAAGTACAGTTCTACTTACAACTGGGCGCGTGGTGCCGAATTGGACAATGGTACTTCCATGGGACATACCATCAATATGTCGCGCACGGCTTCGGGCAACGTACGCCTCAAGATGGAGACCCTCTACAACCATGTCAAGTTCCTCAAGGAGGCAAACAAGCGGTTTACTAATTCATCCATGACCTCGGCTGCTGCCAAGAAGAAGGACGAGAAGAAATCCTTCACCAATGAGGTACAACTCAAGGCCGACACGACTACGCTTGTGAAGCATAACCAGCGCAGCAAGAAATTGCAGGTGACGGCTCTCCGTCCCGATGGTACGCGCTATCCTGTGCGTTACAAAGTGGTCGATGCCAACAATATCTTGATTACGACGCAGGACACGGCCCGCGTCAAACTGACCGTACGTCCCAAGCGCCGCAAGGAAGACCAAGGATGGTACAAGGCACTCCAACTCACCAGCCGCATCGCCATGATGGTGCGCAACGTCAGCGTGTCTTACACCAATAAGTACAACCTGGCCGTGCCAGGGTTCCTGCCACAGGTAGGCGACATCTTTGGCCAGCGCAGTGCAGGAGGTGGCATGCAGCCTGGCCTTGACTTTGCCTTCGGATTTGTCGATGATGGTTATGTGCGTCGTGCTGTTGACCGCGGATGGTTGTTGACAAGCGACAGTGTGATTACGCCTGCCACAAGTAGTCGCAACGAAGATATTCAGATACGCGCCACGCTCGAACCTTTCACCGACCTCAAGTTCGACCTCAATGCTAGCCGCACCGTTAATGAGAGCAGAAGTCTCCAGTATATGTATGCTGGCATGCCTACCACTCGCACGGGTAGTTTCACCATGACCACCATCAGCATTGGCACAGCTTTCGAAAAGACGGGCTCGGCCGACAAGGGTTATCCCAGCAAGGCGTTCAATAAGTTCCGCGAATCGCTCGCAGGCTATCAGCAGCGCATAGAGGCCAAATACACCGATGCCACTTATCCGCAGGGAACGGCTTTGGCTGGCCAACCCTTCGACCCAGCTAACGGAACGGTTAATCAGTACTCCGCCAACGTGATGATACCCGCCTTCCTCAACGCTTATACCGTGGGCAGCGGTTCCTCGCTCGACATCTTCCCTGCCTTGTCGCGCCTCTTGCCCAACTGGAGCGTTTCCTATAGCGGCCTCTCGCGTCTGCCGCGGATGAAGCGCATCTTCAAGAGTTTCAATATCAACCATGGCTACAAGAGTGTCTATAGCGTAGGTTCGTACAACACGTTCACCTCCTACCAGGAATATATGGATGGCTTCGGCTTTGTCAATGACGTAGCTACGGGCAACCCCATACCCTCGGGCATGTACGATGTTTCAACGGTAAGCATCAACGAGAGTTTCGCGCCCTTGGCTGGAGTGGATATGACGTTCCACAATAATCTCACCGCCAAGGTGGAATACCGCAAGACCCGTGTGCTGACGCTCAGCATGACTTCCCAGCAAATCACCGAGTCGCGCAGCAACGACTTTGTCATTGGTTTGGGCTACAAGATAGTTGGACTGAACCTTTTCGGTAGCCAGAAGTCGATCACCAGCAAAGAAGCCTCCAAGGCTGCGCGCCGCAACAAATCAGGCAAGAACCGTCGTCCCAGCAAGGCCGACGATGAGAACAAGCCCGGCTCGTCCAATACCAAGCGTTCTTCGTCCAGCCAAGGATTCAGCAACGACCTCAACTTGCGCGTTGACTTCAGCCTCCGCGACCAGAGCGCGCTCAACCGCGACATCCTCAGCGGACTGACCCAGGCCACCAGCGGCAACAAGGCGCTTCATATCAGTTTCTCGGCCGACTATGCCTTGAGCAAATACCTTACGCTGACAGCCTTCTACGACCATCAGTTCAACAAACCGCTTCTCACCACGAGTTCCTATCCCACGCGGACACAGGATTTCGGCGTGACGCTGAAGTTTATCCTCAATCGATAGTTCTCCCATCTGTTTTTCCCTCCCCTTTGTGATAGACCAATCCACCATAGCACGCATCCTTGACGCAGCCGACATTGTTGATGTCGTCAAGGAGTTTGTGACCCTGCGCAAGGCGGGTGTCAACTACAAGGGCCTGTGCCCTTTCCACGACGAGAAGACCCCCAGTTTCGTAGTCTCCCCGTCCAAGCAGTTGTGCAAATGCTTCTCTTGCGGCAAGGGTGGCAACGTGGTTCATTTCATCATGGAGCACGAGCAGATGAGTTATCCCGAGGCCCTGCGTTGGTTGGCCAAGAAGTACGGCATTGAGATTCAGGAGCGCGAACTCACCGACGAGGAGAAGGCGCAGGCCACCGAGCGCGAGAGTCTGTTTGTGCTCAACGAATGGGCGCGCGATTATTTCATTGACCTGCTCCACAACCATGTGGATGGCGTGGCCGTTGGTAAAGCCTATTTCCGCCAGCGCGGTTTTCGCGATGACATCATTCGCAAGTTTCAGTTGGGCTATTGCCTTCCCGACCGCGATGCCATGGCTCGCACAGCCATTGCCAAAGGCTATCGCCCCGAGTTCCTGGAGAAGACGGGCCTCTGCTATAAGACCGACGACGGCCGCTTGCTCGACCGCTATCATGGCCGCGTCATCTTCCCCGTGCATACCGTTTCGGGCAAGGTGGTGGCTTTCGGCGGCCGCATCCTCTCCAGCGACAAGAAACTGGCCAAGTACGTCAACTCCCCCGAGTCGAGCATTTACCATAAGAGCAACGAACTCTATGGCCTCTACTTTGCCAAGGGAGCCATTGTCAAGCACAACCGCTGCTACCTCGTCGAAGGCTACACCGACGTGATTTCCATGCACCAAAGCGGCATTGAGAATGTCGTGGCCTCGTCGGGCACCTCGCTCACCGCGGGCCAGATTCGCCTCATCCATCGCTTCACGGACAATATCACCGTCCTCTACGATGGCGATGCCGCTGGTATCAAGGCCAGCCTCCGCGGTATTGATATGCTGCTGGCCGAGGGAATGAACATCAGCGTTCTCCTCCTGCCTGATGGCGATGACCCTGATAGCTTTGCTCGTAAGCACACAGCCGAGGAGTATCAGGCGTATATGGACAGCCATCAGGTTGATTTCATCAAGTTCAAGGTGGATCTCCTGCTGCGCGACTGTGCTGGCAATCCTGTCAAGCGTGCCGAACTCATCCAGAGCGTGGTGCAGAGTATCGCAGTCATTCCGCGCCCCGTTGTTCGCCAGATGTATATCCAGGAGTGTGCCTCCATGCTCAGCGTTGACGAAGCCCTGCTCGTTTCCGAGGTTAGCAAACTCGTTCGTGCTGGGGCAACGCCTGCTACGGCAACGGAAAATACACCAGCTGAAGCCGCCAACGAGGGTGGGGCAGCAGATAATGCGCCAGCCGAAACGCCCGATGCTCCTTCTGCGTCCCCTTCGGCTACCAGCGCTCCGCAGTCTGCTCTGCCCACAGAAGAGGAGAAACTGCTCATTTCTGCCATCATTCGCTATGGCGACCTGCTCATGCCGGGAAGCGAAGTGCCTCCTTCCGAGGAAGTTCCCGAGGGCCTGCCGCCTCTCTCCGTGGCGCAGTATGTGGCCAACGAACTCGAAGCAGACGGCCTGAACTTCCACCATCCCGTTTGCGTGCAGATACTGACGGAGGCCACAGCCATGCCCCTGAGCGAGGAGGGGCACTCCTTGCAGCAATTCCTCTCGCACCCCCATGCGGAAGTCAGCCGTATGGCTGCCGACCTTGGGCAGGACCGCTACACGCTGTGC
The DNA here is from genome assembly GCA_945871755.1 of uncultured Bacteroidales bacterium. Classification (GTDB taxonomy): domain Bacteria; phylum Bacteroidota; class Bacteroidia; order Bacteroidales; family Bacteroidaceae; genus Alloprevotella. The sequence continues at coordinate 251 of CAMBWV010000076.1, read as the reverse complement.
CACAGCCAGCAGACCACCTTCGTGCCGGACCGCGAGCGTCTCTACGACCTTATCCCGCGTCTGATTCACGACTTCAAGAATGCTTACCTCCAAAAGGAACTCGACGAACTCCTCCAGCAACTGCGCGACCCGCAAATCACGGCTGACACAGCCCGCACCCTGCAAATCATGCAGCGCTACAAGGAGCTCCACGAGGTGCAAAAGGCTTTTGCCCAGTATCTCGGTGAGCGCGTTGTGAATGTAACCCGAAG
>CAMBWV010000075.1 GCA_945871755.1 uncultured Bacteroidales bacterium | reverse complement strand
AAAGAATTTATTCAGGCTTGCTGTGCCCATGGTTGCAAACCCTGTATCGGCCACACTGCAGCCACGCCCGAGGATGTGGATATGGCCTACGAGAATGGTGCTAACCATGCCACCCACTTCACCAACGCAATGAGCACCCTTCACAAGAATCGCGAGTTCAAAGTTGCTGGTGTCGTAGAAGCCGTATATGCCATCCCCGATTTCACGGTAGAGGTAATTGCCGATGGCATCCATGTACCTCCCGTTGTGATGCGTCAGGTGTACAACTCCAAAGGCGTAGCACATATGTGCTTCTGCACCGACTGCTTGGCCGTAGCAGGTAGCAATGCTACTAAGACCTTCAACGAGAACGAAATCATCGAAGATGGTGTTTGCAAGTTGGCTGACCGCAGTGCCCTTGCTGGCAGTATTGCCACGATGGATCGCCTCGTTCGTACCGCCGTGCAGCAGGCTGGATTCCCCATGGACGTTGCCTGCCGCATGATTAGCGAGACACCTGCAAAGATTATGGGCATCTACGACCGCAAGGGGTCTCTCGAATCAGGCAAGGATGCAGACATTGTACTCTTCGATGATAAGCAGGAAGTGAAGTTTGTCATGCAGATGGGCCGCATTGCCCGCAACGACTTGTAAAGAATCAAGTTTCATGTCTTTCCTTTAGAAAAGGGAAACAAAAAGAAAGAGAGTGCGATTCGTGGTGAAGCCCATGAATCGCACTCTCTTCTATGTGATTGCTTGGTTGTTATTTTTGGTAAGTCATTAGTTCTGATTCTGACATTCCTAGAATAGATGCAATAGCTTGGGGAGTCATTCCCTTGCTAAGCATTCCTTCAATGGCGTTAGAGAGCAGCCTGTTCTTCTCCTTGAGCGCCTCATCACGCTCTTGAAGCGTTCGTTTCTGCTCCTTTAGCGCCTCATCACGCTCTTGAAGCGTTCGTTCCTGCTCCTTAAGTGCCTCATCGCGCTCTTGAAGCGTTCGTTTCTGCTCCTTGAGCGCCTCATCGCGCTCTTGAAGCGTTCGTTTCTGCTCCTTGAGCGCCTCATCGCGTTCTTGAAGCGTTCGTTTCTGCTCCTTGAGCGCCTCATCACGCTCTTGAAGCGTTCGTTTCTGCTCCTTGAGCGCCTCATCACGCTCTTTGAGCGTTCGTTTCTGCTCCTCAAGTGCCTCATCGCGCTCTTTGAGCGTTCGTTTCTGCTCCTCAAGCACCTCATCGCGCTCCTTGATTGCCTCATCGCGCTCTTTAATAGCTTTTTCCCGAACCATCAACTCTGTGTCTCGGTCTTCGATGGCCTTGAAATACTCATCTTCTACGTTCATGTCCTGCCTAACGTCTGGGTTGGAGGCGGCAGACAGGAGGCGTCTGACGATATATTCCATGTCGGAATCACCCGTATATTCTTCTTCGTTCACTTCGATGGTCTGCTTGTTTGACTTGCTGGCATTCGTTTGGTCAAACACACTCAGAATCTTGTCCAAGCGGTTGTTGATGCGCCCGTGTAGCAGTGGTAACTGCACGATAATACTGTTGTGGGTGAGGCTTTCCACAAAGGGATTGGGCTCGTCGCATTCCACGAGATTGCCGTCATAGTCGTAAGTGTGGTGATTCACGTAAACCACTGGCGTGTTGATATTCCCCACACGGTGGCCAAGCAGATAAACGGCCACCATGGGCAGAGCGTGCTTGTCTTTGCTCTCCTCGACGATGTTTTCCTTTCGGTTGTACTGCGCACCAAGATATTGTCGGAATCTCAGCGTCTCCGTTTCCAACCATGTTTTTTGCAACTCGATGAGAACCAAATGCTCATGCCCATTGTCTTCGCAGATTGTGGCAGCGAAGTCAATGCGGAACATGGAGATGCTGTTGCGCGTGGCGTTGACATATTCGTGCGGACGCTGCTCCACCTTTACCACCTTCTTCTTCAATAAAGCAGACAGGATGGTTCGAGCGATGCGCTCGTCCTCCATAAGGTATTTGAATACCGTGTCGTATATGGGGTTTGCTAGATATAATTTCATGTTGATTTTCCTTTTCTGATCATCCGATTATCTTGTTGGGGCAAAAATACAATAAATCTTTGAAACCAACAAGGATGCCTTTTTATTCTAGACTGGTATTCTTATAATGGTTCTGAGAAAACTCGTGTGAGTAAGGTGTCATCGTTTTATGGTTGAGGTATCTCTTTGCGGTACTGTTGCGGGAATCTGCTTTATGCTTGAACTGTTAAATTACAACTTTTTCGGGCTAAAAACTTTAACCTCTTTTATTATTTCAACCCCCAAAAAACTTCGGAATCCCTGCCGCGCAAACCTACATTACTGAAAAATTTTCCGCAAACTCCAAGAAAAAATTTTCTCAGTAATGTAGATTTTTCTACGTCTGAGGTAAAAAACCATTTTTTTGTTCAAAAAAAGAGGAGAAAACCCGCTTGTTTAGGGCTCTCTCCTCTTCACTAGTACAAAGGTAATACATTTTCCGTCGAAATCCAAATCGCTTTAACATTTCGCAACAGCTCCTCAATTGTTAATTTGCGGCGATTTGCAGCAGCGAGGGGCTGACAGGTGTTATATTACGAAGAACACTTTGGGAAGGAAGTCGTCCCTCGGTGTGATAGGGGGTGCAGAGTAGTGGATATTCATAGATTTTGTTGAGGTAGGTTCTATAAATTAGCTTGCGATGGATTCGCGGCTATCGTGCCGCAGGTTTTTGATTTACATGAAGGAGCGTAGCAGGCTACGTGACTGAATGAAAAAGAAAAGATACGGTGCGAGAGGCGCGAATACCTCCAAGCAGAATTGAAACCCTGCCCTCCATTGAAACTAATTTATAGAACCTACCTTTAAGCAATGAATTTCGCGTGAGCTGATAAGAAAAAGAAGAAATAATCCTTTGTCTCAGGTTTTCGCTGTATCTTTGCGAAGCCAACAGGATGCACATCGTTGTGATAAGACATTTGCTTCCTTTTTCATGGACGTGTATTCCTCATAACTTTGGCCGTTCTGATGTTTGTTCAGGCGTACAAAAGGATACCTTGTTTTGCGTTTATAAGAAAGAAGGGTAAAAATTATAATCTCTTGGATTATAGCTTTGACAAGCTATTATCTTTAGTAACTATAAAAGTATTTTGATGATGTATTTTAAAAGAATAAACCTTTTGTTTGTTGTGCTGTTCTGCTCCAGCGCAACGGTTTGGGGACAACATAAATTTGTAGATCGAAGCACTGACGTTTTATGCTTTGCACCTGCGGCCACGGGTTTGGTGAAGGCCATCGTTGAGAAGGACCGTAAAGGTGTTTTACAACTGACACTCAGTACCGCTACGGGTATTGCAGTCAATTATGGCCTCAATGCTTGTATTAAGAAAAACCGCCCTGTGATGCCCCTAAAGTCTGGTTGGGGTGATCGCCACGCCTTTCCCAGTACCCATAGTATGGCTGCTTTCGATGGCGCAACCTTTCTGATGCGTCGTTATGGTTGGAAATGGGGCGTACCTGCGTATGCTGTGTCGTGTTATGTGGCTTGGGGACGTGTTTATGCAGACAAGCACGACTGGTGGGACGTATTGGGCGGTGCGGCTGTTGGTGCAGGCGCAGCTTTAATATACACCCGTCCCTTTGCCAAGAAAACGGATGTTGCTATCTCGCCTGCTGTTTTTGGGGACCAAGGAGCTGGCGTGCATGTGGCCATGCGTTTTTAGAATTTGTGCAAAGGCGGATTTGAGGATTATTTAGAGATAAATGATAAGTATATATAGAATCAATAAACAGAAATAGAATCAGACTGTTATGAGTGACGGTAATTTCAATCGGAGTATGCTCCCTAGTAATTCTTATCAGAGTGGCGTGCGTGCTGGAAGAAGCCAAATGCGCATCAAGGCTATTCAGTTGGTGGAAGAATTGTTGCAAGAAGAATTAGCAACTATTGATGAAGAAAAACGGGTGGAACTCTTGCAATTGTTTCGCCAACGCTTAGGATAATTGGATGGATTGTGGTAGATGCTTCCTATAGGTAGGTTCTATAAATTAGTTTCAAAGGATTCTTATTTTATAAATTGACTTGGATGTCTTTACGCCTCTCGCACCGTATCTTTTTGTTTTTCATTCGGTCACGTAGCCCGCTACGCTCCCTCACGAAAAGCAAAAACCTACGGCACGATAGCCGCAAATACATCGCAAGCTAATTTATAGAACCTACCTATAAATAGAAATCTTTTGTGAGAGCTTGATAACTATCTGATCGACCTCCGTTTTTGTCCGTCAGACAGAGCTGGTCATGGAGGATAGGCGCGCTGGTTGCTTCATTTGTCCAATGCAGCAGTGTGCGTCGGGGCGGCTTGGTATCTTTTGTGGTGACATCCGTGCGGCGTAGAAGGTGTAATCCTGTACCGATGGCAATACCTAGGACGCGCGATGCCTCTTGATAGGGGAGTATGATTTGCAAAGAACCGCCTGGCGCAAGGAGACGCACGGCAGATTCGATGAGCGTGGAAAAGGATAATCCGCCCTCCACGCTACGGGCCGCAGCACGGGTTGGGTTGGGGGAGAGTAGTGATTCGGTGAAGAAGGGAGGATTGCTTAAAATACAATCATACTGAATGGTGTCAGGTTGTTTGCTGAATGTCTGTATGTCAGTGTGTAAGGCTTGCAGACGTGTAGCAAAGGGTGAAGCTAGGAAATTCTCCCGTGCTTCGTCGATGGAAGCCTGGTCGATATCAATAGCCGTGATGTGTGCTGCTGGGGTGCGTTGGGCTGCCATGAGTGCTATCAGCCCACAGCCAGTGCCGATGTCGAGAATATTCTTTGCAGATTGCGTCTCAGCCCAGGCGCCTAGGAGAACCCCATCCGTGCCCACCTTCATGGTGCTACGAGCATGCGCGACAGAGAATTGTTGGAAGCGAAACATAGATTGGTTGATAAGAATTTGGGAGTTGTAAGAGGCAAAAACGGCAGGAAGCCTAGAGTGCGTCACCTGTAATACCGCAAAGTTAGTTAGTTTTCAGAATAAGGAATTGTGGGAACGCGAAAAAAATAGTACCTTTGCGCTTGATTTTTCTAGATTTAAGGAATCTACCCAAAAACTGACAATGAATAAAGATGAAATTCGTCCTGGCGCCTTCTCGCTCATAGCCGATTATGAAGGCGATATTTCCACGCTCTTCAACGAGAGCGTGCCCCCCACTTTGCCCATTCTCCCGCTGCGAAACATGATGATGTTTCCCGGGGTGATGGCGCAAATCAATGTGGCGCGTCAAAGTTCGCTCCATTTGATTAACGACGCTACAGAACATAATAAAGTGATTGGCGTGTTCTGCCAAGTGGATGCCGCTGTGGATAGTCCGCGTATGGATGATTTCTACAAGATTGGTGTGGCCGCACGTATCATTCGCTCCTTCACTCTGCCTGATGGCACGACAGCCGTCATTTTGCAGAGCCTTTCGCGCATTCATTTGGAAGATATCTCGCGCTACAATCCCTATATGCGTGGTCGTGTGACCCGACTCAATGAGGATTTACCAACGCCCGATGATAATAAGTTTCAGGTGTTGATGGATGCTTGCCAGGAGGCAACAACGGAACTGCTCCGTTTGGCCGACCCTCCGCGCGAAGATGCCGTCTTCGCGATGCGCAATATTCACAATCCTGTGTTCCTGGCCAACTTCATCTGTACAAACATGCCGCTCCCCCTTGTGGATAAGGACAAACTGCTGCAAGTGGATAGCGTCATCCAGCGTGCGTACCATCTGATGCAACTGCTGGGGCGCGAGGTGCAGTTTGCCAGGCTCAAGCGTGATATTCAGAATCAAACGCACGAAGAACTGGACCAACAGCAAAAGGAGTATTTCCTCCAGCAGCAAATTAAGAATATCC
>CAMBWV010000074.1 GCA_945871755.1 uncultured Bacteroidales bacterium | reverse complement strand
AGGCGGCCTCGCAGGTGCGTCTCAGTTGGTCGCCCACGCCCGATACGCTGGAGCATACCGCTCGCCCGACGGGCTATATCGTCTATACGCGCACGGCTGGCGAGGGTTTCGACGAAGGACAACTCGTGAGCGGCGACACCACCCTGACGCTCAGCGTGCGGCCAGGCTTGCGCTACGATTTCCGCGTATCAGCCGTCAATGCGGGTGGCGAGAGTGCGCCCTCCGAAGTGCTGTCCGTCTATCGCGCTCCCCAGTCTAGAGGCCATGTGCTGATTGTCGATGGTTTTCAGCGTCTGAGCGGTCCAGCGCGTGTGGAGCGTGCCGACTCCATCGGCTTCCTCCTCGACCGCGACCTTGGTGTGCCCGACGAATATACGGCCGCCTTCACGGGCCATCAGATAGACTTCTCGCCAGCTGCCGCAGGGCGCGAAGGACCTGGTGCTTTGGGCTATAGCGACAAGGAACTGGAGGGTCGCATCATCGGTGGCAATACCCACGACTATGCCGCCCGCCATGGTGCCGCCCTGGCCGCCAGCGGCATGTTCAGTTACAGCTCGGCCTCGCGCGAAGCCTGGTTGCAGGGTGTCGTTCGTTCGAAGGACTATGCCGCCATCGATCTTATCCTAGGTGCCCAGTGTGATGCGCCGCACAACCTCCGCCCCTTCAAGACATTCGACCTAGCCACGCGCCGCCTCCTGACGGACTACCTCCAGCACGGCGGCAGGCTCTTGGTGAGTGGTCAATACTTGGGTTCAGATATGCAGAGCGAGAGCGAGCGTGCCTTCCTGCGCGATGTGCTCAAGGTGCGCCTCAGTGGCACACAGCGCCAAGCCATTCGTGGTAATGCCGCAGGCACGTCCAACCTTACAGGCGGCCTCACCTCGCTGACCATCACGGGCCTCGACATGGCCATCCCGATGCACTGTGGCCTCAACGCATCGTGCTATCCCATCCAGTCGTGCGACATCCTCTCCCCCACTAGTCCCGAAGCCTTCACCGCCTTCATCTATCCCGACGGCACCAGCGCAGGAGTGGCCTACCCGGGCTCCACCTACCGCGTCCTGACCACGGGCTTCCCCCTCGAAGCCATCAGCAACGCCAAGCAGTTGGAGGAAACCCTTGTGGCGCTCATCGCCTTCTTGGTGCAATAGAATTGCAGGAAGAGAAAAATAAACTGTTCGTCTAGGGAGGGAGGAATCTGTTGTTCATTGACAGATTCCTCCCTCCCCTTTATGTGCCCGTTTCTCCAGTCAAGAAAAAGAAGGCGCCAAAAATTCGCGCCCCGTGCAGGAAATGTGGAGGCACACTTGGCTGTCTGATTGAAAATTAGTACCTTTGCCGCCAAATCATTCTCATACAATGAAAATTAAGGAAGTCGCCGAGGCCCTTGAACGGTTCGCGCCACTGCCTCTGCAAGAAGGCTACGATAATGCAGGCTTGCAGGTTGGATTAACAGCGGCGGAAGCATCAGGGGTCTTATTGTGTCTAGACGTTACCCCCGAGGTGATTCGCGAGGCCGTTGCCATGGACTGCAATATGGTCGTTAGCCATCATCCTTTGCTCTTTCGCGGGTTGAAGCGCATCGCCGACGATACGCTCGTGGAGCGGTGTGTGCGCGAGGCTATCCTTGGCGGGGTGGCCCTCTATGCCGCGCATACCAATTTGGACAATGCCCTGGGCGGTGTCAACCACCGGATTGCTGAAATGCTGGGCTTGGGCGATGTGGAGTTCCTCGAGCCTGCGTCCGACGGTCAAAGCGGTAGCGGTATCATCGGCACACTGCCGAAGGCGGAAGGCGCACTGGATTTCTTGGCGCGTGTCAAGAAGATTTTCCACGTGGATTGCCTCCTCCACAATGCCGGCCCCCACGCCCTGGTGCAGCGCATCGCTGTCTGCGGCGGTGCAGGCGATTTCTTGGCCGACCGCGCCGTGGCCGAAGGTGCCGATGTATTCCTCACGGGCGAGATTGGCTACCACCATTTCTTTGGTTACGAGGACAAGATATGGCTGGCCGCGCTCGGCCATTACCAGAGCGAGCAATATACCATCGACCTGATGAGCGACATCCTGCGCGAGCGTTTCCCCCAACTGCGCATTGAGCAGACGCGGGTCAACACGAATCCTATATTATATATGGTATAGGTGTTCGCAGAAAGCCTTCCCCGCAGCGAACGAACGAGAACAATCAGCAAACAAATATCTCCAAAAATATTATGGCAAAGAAAGACGTGACGGAAATGACCGTCGAAGAAAAACTGAAGAATCTCTATCAGCTCCAGACCATGCTCTCGGAAATTGATAAGATTCGCACATTGCGTGGTGAACTTCCCCTTGAGGTGCAGGACCTCGAGGACGAAATCGAAGGCCTCACGCATCGTATCGAAAAGTACAACGAGGACGTTGAAGCCCTCAAGGCAGACATCGCCCAGCGTCGTGCGAAAATCAACGAAGCCCAGGCGTCCATCGAACGCTACAAGGCGCAGCTCAACGACGTGAAGAACAACCGCGAATACGACAACCTGAGCAAGGAAATCGAATTCCAGTCGCTCGAGGTGGAACTCCAGAACAAGAAAATCAACGAGGCCAACCGCAACCTCGAAACCAAGCAGGCCGATATCGCCACTGCTGCCAACACTTTGCTGGAGCGCCGCACGGACCTCGAGGTGAAGAAGTCGGAACTCGACGAAATCATCTCGGAGACCAAGGCCGAGGAAGAAAAACTCCGCGAGAAGAGCAAGACCCTCGAGCTCAGCATTGAGCCCCGCCTACTGGCTGCCTTCAAGCGCATTCGCAAGAACTCCCGCAACGGTCTTGGCATCGTCTATGTGGAGCGCGATGCCTGCGGTGGTTGCTTCAACAAGATTCCGCCCCAGCGCCAGCTCGACGTACGTATGCGCAAGAAGATTATCGTGTGCGAATACTGCGGCCGCATCATGATTGACCCCGAACTGGCAGGCGTGAAAGTAGATAAGCCCGCCACTGAGGAGAAGCCCAAGCGCCGCCTGAAGCGCGCACTCAAGGCGTAAATCATCCGTACTTAATTACATTAGACAATCCTGAGGAGCGAGGAATACCGAGCGCCCACCCCTATATATAATAAGGTATAGCGGTGGACAGAACGCGGGATTCCTCGCTCCTCATGTATGGAATAGCGAAGGCGATGTGCCGTTGCACCATTCCTTCCTGTAGTTTCCTGTTCCCTTTGACAAACCCCAAGCAACCTTTGGACCGTGAAAATCCATCTTATCCTTATCGGTAAAACCACGGACAAGCGCATCGAAGCCCTCGTGGCGGAATATGCTGCCCGCGTGACCCATTATATTCCCTTCAGCATGGAGGTGATTCCCGAACTAAAGAACACCAAATCCCTGACGGCCGAACAGCAGAAAGAGCGGGAGGGCGAACTCATCCGCAAGGCCCTGCGCGAGGGCGACCACGTTGTGCTGCTCGACGAGGGTGGCAAGGAATTTCGCAGCGTGGAGTTTGCCGATTTCCTCCAGCAACGCCAGCACAGCGTCCCGCGCCGTCTGGTTTTCATTGTGGGCGGCCCCTACGGTTTTGCCCCAGCCATCTACGCCCTCGCTGCCGAGAAGGTGAGCCTTTCGCGCATGACCTTTTCGCATCAGATGGTGCGCCTGTTTTTTGTCGAACAGATCTATCGCGCCATGACCATCCTGCGCGGTGAGCCCTACCACCATGAATAAGTTGAAATGCGCTGGCCTGTGGGCCTGCCTCCTTTGGCTGTGCATCGGTCAGCAGTTGGGGGCGCAGACGGAGTCCGTTCGGCTGATGACGTACAACGTGGAGAACCTCTTCGACCTGTCCGACAATCCGCTGACGGCCGACGACGAATTTCTGCCAACGGGAGCCTACGCCTGGGATAGCCTGCGCTATCGCGGCAAACTGGCCCGCCTCTCCCGCGCCATGCTGGCTGCTGGCGGCACTACGCCTGTTGACCTCGTGGGCCTGTGCGAGGTGGAGAACGCCACGGTGCTGCGCGACCTGACGGAGCACTCGCGGATGGCGCACTTGGGCTACCGCTTCGTGATTACGCACAGCCGCGACCGCCGCGGTATCAACGTGGCCCTGCTCTACCAGCCCGAACGCTTCATGCCCGTCAGTGTAGATACGCTTCGCATTGCCTACGATGCCCAGCGCGAACACCCCACGCGCGATGTACTCCACGTGGCGGGCCGCCTCCTCACGGGCGATACGCTCGACGTTATCGTGGGCCACTGGCCGAGCCGCCGCGGTGGCGCAGGTCGCACCGAGGCGTACCGCTGTCGGACAGCCGCGCGCATACGTGCCTTGGCCGACAGCCTGTGTCGGACGAGGGCGAACGCGGCCGTGGTCATCATGGGCGATTTCAACGATGAGCCCAACAACAAGAGCGTGCGCCAGGTGCTAGGTGCCGCACCCCCTACACTGCCCACAGACAAAGAGCACACATCAGGGGAGGACACAGAGCCTGTCCCCTACGTCAACCTATCGGCCAACCTCACCGACGACGCGCTGGGCGTTCGCGGCACCTACAAATACCAGAGTCATTGGAATCGTCTCGACCATATCATCGTCAATCAAGCCCTGCTGCATCATCCGCGCCTCAGCGTGTCCACCGATGCCTGTCGCATCCTCACCTACCCCTTTCTCATAAAGCGCGAGGCTGAAAGTTGGGAAGGTGTCCAGCCGCACCGCACCTATCGAGGGTCTCGCTATCTCGGCGGAACGAGCGACCACCTGCCGCTGCTCCTGCAAATCTCCGTGCGCTAGCCCCTTCGCCCCTCGCCCTAAGCCTCAGCGGGCACGGCGGGAAGGCGGAAAATGCGTCGGGCTGTGGCCGTCGTCGTGCGGCGAACCTCCTCGGGCGTCTCCTCGTAGAGCCGCGCCAGGTGGTCAACGACCTGCACGAGATAGGAAGGCTCATTGCGCTTGCCGCGATAGGGTGTTGGTGCCAGATAGGGCGCGTCCGTTTCGAGCACAAGGCGATTCAGCGGAGCTGCCACACGCAGGGCGGCAGGCAGGGGCGACTTCTTGAACGTCAGCACACCGCCAATGCCGAGGGCAAAGCGCGGACAGGTCTCCAGCAGTTCGCGCGCCTCGTCAGCCGTGCCGCCGAAGCAGTGGAAGACGCCACCTGGCAGGTCGTCTGCAAAGGGGCGCAGCGCGTCCAGCGTCTGGCGATGGGCCGAACGGGCATGGATGCTCACGGGCAACTGCGCACGGACAGCCCATTCCAATTGGCGGACGAAGGCTGTGCGCTGCTCGTCCTCGCGCGAAGTATCCCAGTAGAGGTCCATCCCGATTTCACCCACAGCCACGAAGGGCGTGTCCGCGGGCAACCGACCATCGTCGGCAAACAACTGCGTTTCGAGTTCGTCAAGGGCCTCCGCGACACCGCTCTCGGGCAACTCCGTGGGATGCAGTCCTATCATGGGACGGCAGATGTCGGGATAGTTGCGACACATCCTTAGCACATCGGGCAGGGAGGCTACGTCGGTGTTGGGCAGCAGGATGGCTTCAATGCCGCAAAGGCGTGCGCGCGCTATGACTTCCGCTTCATCTTCGCGGAAGTCTTCTGTGTATATATGGGTATGGGTGTCAATCATGTGAGGATGGTTTGCTTGGGATATTTTTAACTTAGGTCTTCCAGATTTATGGCACTGCTGTTTTCTGGTGATTTCTTTAACACGAATCTTTTCTACTCGGTCGTTTTCATTGAACGGCAATGTATCGCAAGTTGCTCGAGGCCCAGTGTCAATGATGAAAGAAAAAAACCAAAATAAACCCCTTGAAGAGGCTGGGGCTTCGCCCTGGTGTTAGCCTTTCGGCTGGGTCTTATAAGAGCAAGCTCTTAACGCCCCACCCGAAAACCTAACA
>CAMBWV010000073.1 GCA_945871755.1 uncultured Bacteroidales bacterium | reverse complement strand
TTGCCCTCCACCTGTGAGGCCGGCGAGAGGATGGTCTCCGAGCGGTTGATGCGGCCAGAGGGCGCAGCGATAAGGCCGAGCGCAGCCGAATAATCAACTGTGCCACTGCCGAGGAGGTCGCCCGTATAGTTGTGGAGGCCGATGGGAATAAAGCGGTCGCCATAGGCCGAATGCAGGCGGTCGATGGCCTCGATACCTAGCGGACAGTTGCCGCAAGTCGTACCCGTGTATTCCTCGAGGACAACGTGGGTCTTGGGCAGGAAGGCCAGATTCTTGACACTGCTGCTCGCGGTGGCCTGCTTGGCGTTCATCTGAAGCTCAACGGTGAAGGCGTTCTCGCAGTTGGCGACAAGCGGCAGGGCTTCGGGGAAGGTGAACTCGTAGATGTCGCCCTTCTCAAGGCTCAGGCCGCTCTCCTGAATCGTGCTAACCACGCTGCCTTCGGCATCGCGGAGAGTGAGGGTGGCGTTGGTGAAGGTCTGGTTGGGCTCATTGACCTTCGCACGACCCTTGACCGTCACGGACTGGGCGTTGACCACAGCCGATTCGTTGTCGAGGCTAATCAGGAAAGGCATCTCGCGCACCACCTGCACGTTGTTCACGAAGACCACGCTCTGGTTCTTGTTGTCGTTGAGGAAGGCCAGATAGACGTACTTGCCTGCAAAATCGGCGAGGGGCACATCGTAGTCGGTCCATTCGCCACTCAGCAGGTCCTCCGTAGCACCCGGCGAGAGCTGCTCGTCGAAGAGGAGGACACCTTCGGCCTTGATTTTATTGATGATGGCGGTGCTGAGATAGTTGTAGCTCTTCGTGTCCGCATAGGCATAGACCTTGAGGCGGTCTGCCTTGGAGCGGAGATAGGATTGGGCCTGGAAGGTGAGGTGGCAGGTGGTGTCGGGCAGATAGACTTGGGCGGTCACCATCCAGTCGTCGGACTTGCCACCGTTGGTATAGCAGGAATGCGAGGCGGCCACGAGGTCGGGGTCGGTGGGTGTGTCGTGCACAACGGTCCAGGGGTAGTTGTCCTTGTCGATAAAGTCGATGGCCTTCATTTCGTCCGTCGGCTCGTTGTGGTCGCCCTCATAGAGCATGGTGGAGATGAAACCTTGGTTGAAGTCCTCGGTCAACAGGTACTTGTCGTCGGCCGAAATCTCGCGCTCATAGGCACCCTCGTAGCGGAGTTCAATGGCTTCGTTGCCGCAGATGCCCGTCAGGTCGGTGATGACGCCCGCGGGGATGCGGATGGTATAGGAAGAACCCTTGAAGAGGAAGGTGCTGGCGGCGGGATATACGGCCACAACGTTGTCAGCATAGGCCAGGAGCAGTTCCTCCTCGGCCTCTGTCTCGTCGTCGCGGTAGAGATAAGCATTGCCCGAAGCTATCTGCACATCGGTGTCGAAGGTCAGCAGGATGGGCGAAGTCGTCATGTCGATTTTCGTCAGTTCCGTACCTTCAGCGGGATTCACATTGACCACGCGGACGGGATCGGCGGCGCGGCCCTGATACGTCAGGCGAATGTCGGCATTCGTGCGCTCGGCATCGCCCTTGATGTGGACAGTGCCCGCGGGCACATTGAGGGTATAGTATTCATCCTCGGCGAGCTCGCCCTTGCGGAAAGTAATCTGGAGCGCCTTGCCCGTGGCGTCCACCTTGACAGCCGTGGAGGTATAAACCACGTTGCCATCGGCATCGAGGATGCGCACGGCCTGGTTCTTGCCAGCGGCCACCTCGATGTTGCGGCGGAAGGTGATGGTGATATTTTGCAGTTTCGACAACTTCGCACCAGCCTTCGGCGCCACCGTATAACTGTTGAGCAGATTGATACCCTGGGCAATTTGCGAAACGGGAGCGGGAAGCGTGGCTACGTAACTGGTATAAGGATCGACCATGACGGCCACGGTGCGCCCATCTTCGCTGATATCAATCGGTGTGCCCGTGTTCTCAAAGCCAGTATGCTCAAGGAAATTATAGCCAAACTTGTCCTGCAAGATGAGGTCGAAGTCAATCCAATAGTTGCCGTCCTTGATGCTCCACTGGCGCAGGGGGCTGCCAATGGGCGTGGCGCCGAGCAGCGTGCCCTCGGCATCCGTGCACCAAGCACCCACGCCGACATCTTCTGCCCCGTCCAGGACGGTCAACTTATCCTGCTCGACATCATAGACGAAGGGCAGGTTCTCCTCGGTGGGGAAACCAGTGGCTGTCTCTTCGCCGACCACGTAGGCGGCACCTGTGACGTAGCGGCCGTCGTTGGAGAGTTTGCTGATGCTGTAATAATACAGGCCCTCCACATCTGGTGTCCAGCGCTGGGTGTCGCTCTCGGTGAAGCCTATCACGGTGTAGTCGCCGTCCTCAACGTGGTAGATGTATTCGAAACGGCCACCGAGGTCGTAGGCCGTGGGCATGTAACTCACGGACATGCAGGCGAGGATGGTCTTGCCATCAGCGGAAATCTGCGTGAAGCGGTTCTGTCCCTTGTCCTCGTGCGCCATATCCTTGGTGGGAAGGCCGGGCGTATTGACAAGTTTGCCTGTGGTCAGGTCCCAGAGGGCAGGCAGTTCCTTATAGACATTGTCGGCAAAGGTCTGCGTGCCCACAGCGTATTTGCCATCGGGCGTGACGGCGAAGACGAGGCCGCCCGCGCAGCCCTTCTTGACGGGGAGCGTGGTCCAGGAAGCCGTGGCCTTCTTCCAGTAGGCGGGCTGACCATTGAGTTCGCCCACCACAATGCCACCGTCGTCGGTTACATCGCGTGCGGCAGCACTGGCTATCGTGGCGACATCCACGCCTTCGCAGAGGTCAACGGACAGGCCCGTCTGCAAGTCAACGAGGCGCGGATTCATACGCAGGGTAGAGTTGCCGCTATTCACGGCATCAAAAACGGCCCACTTGCCATTGTCGGACATGCGGTTCATCACGGCATTGTCGTCGAAGGCCAACGGGCGAATGGCTGGGTTATTATTTTGGGCAACAGCAACGCCCAAACCGCTACCTGCCACCATGAGCAGGAGCACCAGCATACGATAAAGGATGTTGGAAGTACGCATATTTCTATTAGGGATATATTGGCAGGCAAAGGTACAGATTTTTTATCGAAACAGCAGCCTACACCCCTAGATTTCAGCAAAAAACAAGGTTTAGGCCCGCCAAAGGAGCGGAAACCTAGCCCAACTATACACCCAATACAAATATTTTCTCTACCTTTGCGGCACGCGGATTGCACGCCACGCGGATTGCACATTCTCAAGGCGGGCCGCTCCAGAAATCCCAGAATCTCTAGAAAATCTAGAAAACCTAGAAAACCTAGAAAATCTAGAAAATCTAGAAAATCTAGAATCCCCAAAATCCCCAGAAAAAAACAACCAAAATGAAACTAGCCCTAATAGGATACGGCAAGATGGGCCATATCATCGAAGAAATAGCGCGTGACCGCGGTCACGAGATTGTTGCCATCATTGACCTGAACAACCAAGAGGACTTCGCGTCGCCCGCTTTCGCCAGTGCCGACGTGGCCATCGAATTTACCAACCCCACGGCTGCCTTCGCCAACTATCAGCGTGCTTGGGCCGCTGGCGTGAAGGTGGTCAGCGGTTCCACGGGCTGGCGCGCCGACCACGAAGCCGACGTGCGCCGCGCCTGCACCGAAGAAGGAAAGACCCTTTTCTGGGCCAGCAACTTCTCCCTTGGCGTGGCCATTTTCAGCGAAGTCAACAAGTTTTTGGCGCGCCTCATGAACCGCTTCCCCGAATACGACGTGCGGATGGAGGAGGTGCACCACGTACACAAACTCGACGCACCGAGCGGTACGGCCATCACGCTGGCCGAGCAAATCTGCGAGCGCATAGACCGCAAAACGAACTGGGCACTCGGCGAGGTACACAATGCCGATGGCACCGTGACGCCTGCCACGACGGACGCGGCAGACGCCCTACGCATTGACGCTATCCGCCGCGACGAGGTGCCAGGCATCCACACCGTCACCTACGACAGCCCCGCCGACTACATACAGATTACGCACAGCGCATACAGCCGCCGCGGTTTTGCCCTCGGTGCTGTCCTCGCCGCTGAATATACGGCCCACCACCAAGGACTACTCACCATCGACGACATGATGGGCGAACTCGTGCAATAATCCCGCACAGATTCTCCCGCCTATACCATTATATAATAGGAAAGGGGCACACGTTTCCCAGAAAATGCTCCACCGCAAACACACAACCCGATATGACAGACAAGCACACGGAAATAGAAAAACCAGAAGAAACCGTAACGCCCGCCGAACCAACGAGCACACAGCAAATTCCCATTGAGCAGGACAAACCACAGGCCCAACAGCCCGAGCAGCCCGCCAAGAAGCCCAAACCACGCGCCAAGCAGTGGGTGAAGTTCTCCATCGTGACCGCGCTCTACCTTGCCTTCCTCTACTGGGTGGAATCCTGGTTGGGATTGCTCGTCCTGCCCTTCATCTACGACGTTTTTATTTCCAAGAAAATCAAATGGGGATGGTGGAAGACCTCCAAGAGCCCGACCGTCCGCTTTATCATGAGTTGGGTGGACGCCATCGTATTTGCCCTCATCGGCGTATATTTCCTCAACCAGTTCTTCTTCCAGAACTATGTCATTCCCTCGTCGTCGCTCGAGAAGACCCTGCTCACGGGCGACTACCTGCTCGTGTCGAAACTCAGTTACGGCCCGCGTATTCCGCAGACCCCGTTGACCATGCCGCTGACGCAGAACACCATGCCCATCCTCGGCTGCAAGAGTTACCTGGAGTACCCCCACTGGGACTATCGCCGCGTGAAGGGTTTGGGACAGGTAGAGCTAGGCGACATCGTGGTGTTCAATTATCCCTCGGGCGACACGGTGGCTACTGCCGAGGACTATCTGGCACGCGACTACTACAGCATGGCCTATAGTATCGGTTATCAACAGCTGGCCGAGGCCGCACAAGCAGGCCAGCCCTTGCCCGCCTTCAACGATTCGACCGCCGAAGGCCGCCTGCGCAAATATGAGTATATCTACAACGTAGGCTCGAACCTCATCAAGAGTAACCCTGATGTGTTTGGCGAGGTGATTGCCCGCCCCACAGACCGCCGCGAGAACTATGTCAAGCGCTGCGTGGGCCTGCCCGGACAGCGGCTCAAAATCAGTGGCGACACTATTTTCCTAGACGGAAAGCCCATGTTCTGGCCCGAGGAAATGCAACTGCGCTACGACGTAAAATTCCTGGAAATGCCTTCCGAGGAATTGATCAAGGAGCTGGGCATCACGGGCGAGGAGTTTATGTATCTTGAGAATGGCTTTGGCTTCCCCATGACCCGCAAGGTGCTCCACGAACTCACCCAGCGCGGTATTATCGAGCCCAACCCCAAGCGCTATCCGTTGCCGGCCAGCGAGGAACTCTTCCCGCTCAACCTACAGAAAGACTGGACCACGGCCAACTATGGCGGTAAGGACGGCATCTGGATACCCAAGCGGGGAAAAAGCATCCAACTGACGCTGGACAACCTGCCCATCTACGAGCGCTGCATCCGCGTCTATGAGGGCAACGACCTCCAAGTGAAGAACGGCCAGATTCTGATTAACGGCAAAGTGGCCAAGTCCTACACTTTCCGTATGGACTACTACTGGATGATGGGCGACAACCGCGACAACTCTGCCGACTCGCGCTTCTGGGGCTTCGTGCCCGAGGACCATATCGTGGGCAAACCGCTCTTCGTATGGCTCAGCCTGTCGCCCGACTACGGTTGGTTTGAGGACGGCAAGGTGCGCTGGAGCCGCATGTTCAAATGGGTAGGCGATATTCATTAGACCTCCATATCCTCTAAAGGTAGGTTCTATAAATTAGCTTGCGATGGATTTGCGGCTATCGTGCCGTAGGT